>JAFYGL010000352.1 GCA_017543165.1 Victivallales bacterium
CCTAATTTGGCCTTGACGAATCCAGTGTGCAATTCCTGCTTCTGCCATATGGCCTCGTCAAGCTTGCCGTCTAGTGCGATTTCCGCGGCACCTGCTCCAAGCCCAAGAACCAAAATGAGAAATAGGGCGTATTTCTTCATAGTCGTTTCCTTTTTTATGTGGTCTGTGGCTTCAGATCGTAACTTTGAAATGCGGATGCGAATGTTTCTTCAGGCTGATTTCTCGTTTGACAGTCTTGCCGTCCACCGTGATTTCCAATTCGGAGTCGCCGTAGAATCCCTTGAACTCAAACTCAGAACCGACAGTCTCCCTGGTCAATTCGGTGTGCCATTCCTTCTGGAACAGATCCTTGATTGCATAATACGCGGGCTTTGGCGTAAAATCATAGCGCAGCATCCCGCCATAATAGTAGTTTTCGCCGGCAGTCATATCCCCCTGCGGGGCGAATGCAGCAAAGCCGTCAATCAGGTTCCAGTATATGATTGCCTCCATTGCTGGATGACTGAACCACAGGCTGTATAGATTGCGCAGGATTGTCGCCTGTATTTCCTCGTCCTCCGCGCTGTCGGAATATGCGGGAATGGTCACTTCTGTTATCTGGAGGTTCCGTCCCAGCTTCGCGAAGCAGTCCATCGTGTAGCACATCCATTCGGGGTCATAGCAGTAGCGTGTCTTCTCGATTTCATTTTCCGCCCTGTGGAACATGTGGAACTGCATTCCAATGGAATCAATGCGCGCCCCGCATTTGAGCGCCCTGTCGATCTGCATATAGTATTCGTTGCGATATCCCTTGCTGTTGCCCCATATATGCCCCGAGGATTCATTTATGATAAGGCGGTTTGCGGGGAAATGCCGCGCCGCAGTCTGGAAGCTCCATTCGACAAGCTCCTCGGAGGCGTAAAGCGAGCTGTAATTCGGCAGGTTGAAGCAGCCCCATTGCGTTTCATTGGTGACTTCCCAGGAGGGAATCCTGTCCTTGTAGCGTTCGGCAAGCTCCCGGCAGCGCTTTTCAAGAAGGCGCTTTTCCTTGTCAAGGTCGCCCAGCGCCCAGGCTGGCGAGAATGCCGCATAGTTGAGGCAATGCGCCTTTGGCTCGATATTGTTCGCCTCGCAGTATTCCAGGCAGAGGTCAGGCACAGGCCTCCTGTATATTCTTGGACTGTCCTTGGTATAGCGGGGCTTGCCTTGCTCTGGCTCCAGGTCGCGCCAGTAGAAGGGCAGGGTGGCTATGTTGAACGCCTCCGCAAAGTACTTCTTGTATGCCTGGTTCTGCTCTTCGCTGGAAAATTCCTCCAGCATGAACAGATTCGCCCCGTACTTGAATTCGTGGCTCTTCTGGCGGATTTTCACGCTGGCATTTTCGATGGGCTTGCCAGCCTCGTCCTGGAGATTTACCCAGGCATGGCCTTTCCTGTTGTTCTCAATGCCGTCTTTGATACGCTCCTCCATAAAGGCCTGTTTCCTTTTGAAGGGTTCCAGAACTTCGCTCCGCCTGCTCATAATCTTTTGAATCCTCTGTTGTGGGTGAATATTCTAAAAGCCAGCACTGCTTATGAATTGTGGATCGCAAAGACCGCCTCCTCCACGGAATCGTATAGTATTTGCCTGCGCTTCTGTGAATCAGGCGGGCTGATGACACCGTATTTCTCCAGTGTCTCAATAAGAGTGGCCGCCTTGTTGTAGCCGATGCCAAGGCGCCTTTGCAGATAGCTCAC
>JAFYGL010000353.1 GCA_017543165.1 Victivallales bacterium
CCGTCGCCACTACAGTTCGACGGCGGGGACGCCGTCGCCACTACCGCCCTAATCCCATGCTGTATTGCCCATAATGCCGTCGTTGGCAAAGACAGGCTTGCAGCCCAGGTCCTCGACCATGCAGCGTGTAGCGCATTCTATGCGCTGCAAATGGTCTGGAATATAGTTCGGGTAATAGGGGAATGTGTATTGCTCATGTGAGGCTGCGCAAAACACCTCGTACTTGTACTTTTCAGCGTTGGCCTTTTGCCTTGCGAAACGCTTTGGTATCTCCTCTATCGGCACGAGATTGCAGGTGCAGCAACCGCAAAGGAAGAATATTCCCAATGTGGGGTCATAGTAGCAATTATGCTTGGCGACATAGTAGTTCTCCTCGCTGATGCTGTAGTGCATGTCAAGCCCCTCGTTGATGGTGGACCTGTCCGTGCCGCTGCATGAACGGCTCTGGATTTTGCTCATGTCGCCGCCCTTCTGCCTGTCCGCCAGGCTAGGCCCTCCCATTACGCATGGGCGGAATCTGCGGCTGTAGCAGCGTGTGCCGCGCTTGATGAGTTCATTGGCCACAGCAGGATTGATATTCGCCCAGTGAATCACGAATGGAGGTATCCAGCACTCCTCGCCTGCAAAGCGGATTATCTCGTTCTTCACCAGGTCGTAGTCCCTGCCGAATTCCTCGGCACTGGCCTCAAGATAGGGCCTGTCGGGGAATTCGCCGTAGGAGTGGAACGACAGTTTCAGCCAGTCGGAATTGTCGATGAACTCGCCCTTCCAGATGTCAGGCATGTCGCTCAGCACGAATTCATGGTGGTCATTGTGGAAGAAGCAGTTCAGCGTGACCTTCAGGCCGTACTTGTCATGTATGTCCTTCAGCCCCTTCAGGTAGAAATGGTCAAAGGCCCGCTGCGGGCGCTCCTTGGCCAGGTCTGTAAAGAGGAAACTATGGTCGTCAATATAGAAATTGCAGCGGCGGAATGACTTCTTGTCCCACACCAGCGTGACAGTCTGCGAATAAGTGCCGAATGGCGTGAGCACAGAGGCGGTCACGTCATTGAACTTCTGCGTCAGTTCGATTTCCGCACGGAAAATGCGGCCATCCATCTCGGCGGGAACTCCGTTAACCTTGACGGGACGGCCGTATTCCGATATGCCTTCAATCTGGATTGCGAGGCCCTTGTCGGTCTCCTTTCCATGCAGGTGGTTCAGCACCGCGCCTTGCCTGAAATTGGTGATATCCAGCATTGCAAATCTCCTTTTTCACAGGATGGACACAGCCGCGTCGATTATGACGTCGGAGGCATTCACTGCGGATGTGTTTGTGCCAGGCTGCACTTCGTAGCCGCCACGGGCAAAGCATTCCTTCATCGGCGTGTAGCCAGTCGGGGACTGCGCAAGTTCGATTGGGAACGTGAACTTGTAGGGGGACTTGGCGCGGACTGCGCGGCCAATGCCGTTGAAAGGTTCGCCAGGCAGGGACACCATCACCAGCTCCTTGCCGAATGCGAAGGATGTAAAGCGTGCCTTGTGTGAAGGAGTGCTGTTCTTCTGCCCTTCCAGCGCCCTCTTTGCAAAGTAGCGCAGTGCGGCGGGCACCTTGTTCGCCAGGTCCTGGCTCTCGAAGTCGCCTTCCTTCTTGATGTCGGGAACAGTGTCCAGGATATGCTGCGCAGCGGCGATTTCCTCTGGGGAGAGGATGCGGTGCGGAATATCCACCACCGTGTTCTTGATTGTGACCTCGTCGAAGTTCAGGGGCTTCAGGTCTGGCAGAGCATCCAGGATGATGCGTGCATAGCCACGGCCAATGCGGTTTGCCTCGAAATAGCCAGTCTGCTTGATGTCCTGCCTGAAGTCGAAGTGGTTGATGTCACCAGATGCGTCGTCAATGGTGAACACAGGGATGCTTTCCTTCAGTTCGTTCTGGATTGCCAGTGTCATTCTGCCTGGCCAGTCGGCAGAGACCAGATTGCCGCCGATGGTGTCCATGTGGTTTGCGATGTTGCAGACCAATGCGGCGATGCGCCCGCCCTGCCTTACTGCCAGGATGCCGATGGTGCGGTCCATTTCGCTTTCAGGCCTGTCGATGTTGGGGTTGCGCCAGCCTGGATTGGTGACGATGTTGCCGTCCTTCATGAAATAGCGGCGCACAAACGCGTATGGGTTGTTATAGACCGTAGTGGCCTCCAGCGTGGCGGGCTGCAGGTTCATGAAGCCCCTCTTCAGGCCGCGGATTGTGGCGCCGACGATGATGTCGGCGGCTATCTTGGTGCGCTCGTCCCAGTCTTCCTTCTTGGGGAATTCAGGGCCTGTGTGTGTATGGATTGCGCAAAGGATGATATTGTCGTTCAATTCACCGAATTCCGCCTTCAATGCCTCCTGCAATGCCTCGTACAGGGAGGGGCGGATGCTGCAAAGGTCGTATGTGACCAAGGCGAAGCGCTTTCCATTGCACTCCATCGCCAGCACCTTGCAGTACAAATCATCGTATGCGCCTTCGTTTGGGCGCTTGTTGAAGTAACCTGCCAGACCCACGCCTACTGGAGGTGTGATGATTTCCTGGGCATAACCAACTTTGAACATGTTTTCTTCTCCTTAAAGATTGTAGATTGCCTTGTTTTTGGGATTAATGAGAAAATTTGGTCATAATATATACAAGGCATTAGCCAATTCAACCAAAGAAAAGCGTGTCCGAGAAAAAACTTTTTCAATATATTGACATGCCATTTATATCTTGGTATAATTACGCAAAATATGCAGATTTAAATTATAGCATTGACCAAGGAGACCTAAATGAAGAAGAACTTCACTTTGATTGAGTTGCTTGTCGTCATCGCCATCATCGCAATACTGGCGGCAATGCTGCTGCCCGCATTGAGCAAGGCAAGGGAGAAGGCCCGCATCACATCCTGCCTGAACAACCTGAAGCAGGTGGGCCTGGGTGTGCACATGTACGGAAATGACCATGAGGACAACATAGCGGTGTGGGGCAGAACACTCCACGAATGGGGAACCAATGGTCTGAGTCTCACTGCCACAAAATATTCTCTGGGCACATTCCTCATGGCAAGACTAAACTACCTTGACCAAAATACTCGCAAGGGAAACAACGACGTATGCGGCCCTGTGTGCAGCGCATACAGGCCTGCAGCAGGACATTCTCGCTATATGGATAACTATCCTTTCAATTCACATGGCGCAGAGGAGAATGCCAATGTCTATGACGCAACGAAAGGCGTAACAACTGGCATAAGCATGACCTCCTCGTCAGCACATACTGGCGGTAAGTCCCTGAAAAGTACACTGCTGAAAAGCCCATCAAGCGTCATGATGTCCTCCTGCATGCACTATTGTGTGGCAGTTATGTTTCATTACCCGAATTTTCCCAGCGTGAACTTTGACGGTTCAGCACAGACTCGCAAGGATACGGGCACAGTAAAATCATACGTCTTGAGCAAAGCCCCTGAAGAAGACAATAATTTTTTCTACTACACACCGCAATCGACAAACCCCATACCATATAGGATTGGAAACCTTCAGTAATTTTAACAAAATAAAGGAGAAAACAAAATGCGTATTTTTGCTTTTGCATTCATAGCACTTGTCGCCTGCGCCTTTGCGGCTGAAAAAAACGGCTTCACTCTTGAGGCAGAAAAGAAATTGATCGCACCAGGCGAGAGCATTCCAATCAAAGTCAAAATTGAGAACATGGAAGGCTACAAGGCACGGGCCTGGTATGTACTTTTCTTCAAGACCAACGTTCCAGAAGGCGCGGCGGAGGCACTTGGCAAGAAATACACTGGAAAGAACCCAGCCTGGAGCTTTGCCAGGATATCCGAGGCCTGGTTCGCAAAAGACACACTGGACCAGACTGAACGCACTATCACGCTCAAGACCAGCGATAAATGGCTGCCAGGCGACTACAAGGTGAAAATCCAGCTCATCTTCAGGCAGGACCCCGCCAACACAAAAACCGACAAGTACGTCAGCAAGGACCTTATCTTCACCATCCAGCCAACCGAGGAAAAGAAGGCCGAATAATTTTTATCCACAGATTTTCACAGATTACCTCAGATTTTATTTTGAAATCTGCGCTGCTTCAGCGTCTATGCAGTATCACTGTGATTTCAAAAATAAAATCTGAGG
>JAFYGL010000354.1 GCA_017543165.1 Victivallales bacterium
ACATCTTTCAACTTGGAGCCAACTGTAGTAAAACGCCTGTCCTGCACCATGACCAGAGGGCCACACTGAATGGTTCCATACTTGGTTCCATCATCAGCTTCACTGTTGCCAGTATTCACTCCACCAAGGCGGATTACAAAGTCATCCACTTTCTTCCATTTCTTTTCAAGCACAAAATAATGGTCTTTCTCCTCGCGAACTGCGCCATTATCAAGAAAAACCTCATACCCCAAGGCACTCCAGCCTGGTATCCGCAATGCAATGCCGAATTTCTCCCCCCGTTCCAAACGCAGGTTCAGGTGTATATTGTATACGCTGGGGAAGCCGCCTGAAATCTTGATCTTACCAGTCTGGCCCAATGGCGTCTTGAACTCAAGTTCCGCGTTCTCGTAGTAGTTGATGTAAAGGACACCTGCCTTCATATATGCCGCCGAATACGCAGACATTGCCAACGCCTCGGGTCCCTGCGCCAGGCAGCAGTCATGCCCGTCAAAAGGCGTCTTGAAGCAAAAGCCTATCTGGTCAATGGACGGTATCTTGCATGATATGCCCGCCAGTGGCGTAGGATTTGCATGCACCCATCTGGAACCATCCGTATTCACTGCGCCAAGAATGCCATTGTATAGGCTTTTCTCCATTTCATCGGCAACAGCACCGTCCCCAGTCAGGCGCAATACACATTCGCAATAATGAAGCCAGGTTGTGGTGACACAGGTTTCGCCAAATGAGCCGCAATTGGTCTCAAGCTGGCGGAATGCGGTGTCATTCCAGAATTCACCGTATTTGTCATTTGAGCCACCTACTCCAGTGACAATGATTTCCCTGTCTCGCACCGCTTTGTAAAATTCAAGCACTGCCTCAAGATATTCGGGATTCTGCACTTCCATGTACAATTCCGCCAGTCCCTGGAAACAGCTCATCATCTCGTATGCCTTGCCATTGCCCAGCTCGCAGGGCGGCACGCCTTCACGCGCTGCCTGGAATATGTTGTGCTTCTTGGAACAGCCGCGACGGGCAATCCACTGCGCATAATCCAAAAACTTCTTCTCGCGGGTAATGCGCCAGGTCTCAACAACTGCATCAAGTATGGATGAAGAAGCAAGCCCCTCGTGGCAGCCTGTATCCAGAATGTCCTTCGCATCAGGCCCAACTTGCGTCATCAAATGCTCCAGCACACGAGCACAGGCATTCGCAACCCTCTTGTCCTGCTCTATGAAGTTGTAATATCTGCACAATGCCAGAAGCACATATTTGCGCCCCCAGATGTCCCATCCTCCTGTCTGCTTTTCGTAGGGATAGGAGCTGATGCAGCCGTCCTCCGTCTGGGTGGAAAGCATGTCCGCCACAGTGCCCTTGATAATCGCCAGCAATTCGGCATCAGGATTGCCGCACCAGCTAAGTATGGCGGAGCGGACTATCTTGCCCCAGAACTCGCAACGCCAGGCATTGTCCTTCTCATAGCGGAAACGGAACGGGTCCACAAGATGCACATAGTCGATTTTCTTGAGGCGATTGGCTATGCTTAATTCAAGCATTTTTCCCATTGGCCCCGACTGACGTACTTTTCCTGGCCCAAGATGTGTCAATAATGATAATTTTGTCATTGCAGTTTTCTACGTTTATTGCTTGTCATTGTTTTGATGGAGCATAGCTGAGAACCTGGAAGCTGCGTGGCTCGTCCAGATGTATCACCAGCGAGGCCAATTCCCTGCCAGTGAGCTGCCTGCTTTCCCCGCTGAAAAAGTCCACCTTGTAAATCCCGTCTTGCCTCAATCCAGACAATTCCAGGCGGAAATCCGCCGCTGTACTCTGCTTGCGGCGGAAGACTATCACCATGCCGCTATCCTTTGCAGGATTGTGGATTTGCTGACCATTCCATTGTGTCCAGTCATCCTCTGGGGCATTGCCCTGGGGATACACATCCCCTTCCAAATGCATGTCCCGCAACTTCAGCCCCCATTGCAGGATTTTACGGTGCTGTTCGTAATCATGGTCTGGCTTGGGTTCCCGTCCATTGAACTGCCAGATTTTGCATCCAAAGCCGCCGCCAAGACCGCTGAAGGCATGGTATGGATCTTCCACGCCCCAGTTCAATGTGCCGTGCAATGGCATCCAATCATCCAAGTAGCGGTTCTCCAATTGCACACATTCTTCCTCGTATGGCAGATAGCAGGCAAAATCGCTCTGGCACAACGGAAACGCCATGGAGGCGGTCTTGTAGTCCAGCCGCCGCCCGCCGCTGGCGCAATTGTCAATGAACATATCGGGGAATCGTTTGCGGAGAGCCTCCCAATACAGATAGCAGCCTTCCACGAACTTCATTTCCGTAACGCCTATACGGTCTGGTGCATCACCCATCGCCCAGCGGTTATCGGTCTCAAAATTGAAATCCTCCCGATAGTCGTCTATGCCCTCCCGCTCCATAATGCCGCTTATGGTGTCAAACAAGTACTGCCTGGCCTCGGGAATGCCTATGTTGAGCAGGAAGTTCGCATCCTTGCCTTCTGAAAATACCTTCCAGTCGCCAAGCAGCCATTCGGGATGCTCTTTCAGCACAGCACCACCAGAAGCGGAATGGACACGCAATGCCTCGAACCAGACCAGCAGCCGCATTCCCGCATTGTGCACCGCATCCGCAATTGGGCGCAGGCCATTGGGATGCGCCCAGGTATTGAAGTCCCAGGAGCCTACCCTGCGGGACCAGCCATCATCATAGCTTGTTCCTTCCAGGAAATGCGGGCATGGCCCAGGCGAGCCCATCCAGCCAGCGTCAATCCACAATTCCTCGTATGGGAGTTTCTTTTCATGTACCACCTTGATACGCCCGATTTGCTTGTCAGTCTCAAGCCCGCCCCATGTTGCAATGCAGATTGGAGGCTTTACAAGTTCACCCCTGCTGTTTCTTGGGGCATGATGCGCAATCATAAAGCGGCGGAATTCATTCTGCCCGTCACGGATGCTTTTTCCCTCGCGAAAATAAAGGAGTATGCCTGGCTGCATAAGTCTTTCGCCAGGATGCAGCCTGAATGCGGCCTTTTTCATGCCGCAGCGGATGCGGCTTTTCCTGCCAGTGCCGACTAGCTCGTTGATAATCTCCTTTTCCACGGAAAACTTCCACGCGCCAGTCCATCCAATCGCCAGATTAATGCCATTCATCGCATCATTGTCAATCGCGAAAAATGGCAGATAATCCGTGGAGCATCTGGATGCATGGCACTCCAGTTCCAACTTGTTGCAGCCAGGACGCGAGAATATATCACGCCTCTGTGGCAGAAAGTCAGTGCCGCTGGCTTTGCTTCCCAGATTGTACCTGACCACAAGTCGGCTATTGCCAAACATCTCCCTTGTATTGAGTTTCTGCACACCAAAAGAACAAAGGTCCTCCGCCTCGTAATCCAGCACAGACACATTGGAAATAATGCCAGAACCCTTGCCAGATATGTTCTCAAAATAGGGAGTGTATTCAATGACGGGAAAATCGGGCCACTTCACCATGTCCAGAATAAGGTGCACAATACCTGGCACCACCTCGTATGTCATCGTCAAATGCCCGCCTTCGCCTGCCTCTATCGTACAAGGTGCCTGGCTCAAATCACAAGCCTGTCCATCGTAACTAAAGCTGAACGGCTTGACCGAACTCTTCAATTCCAGCAAATCCTCAAAGGTCTTTCGGCAATACATGGCATTCTAATCCATTGTTGAGACAAGTCCCCTCATAAAAACGCCATAACATACAGGCTCAATGTTTTTTTGTAAAACTAGATTATAAAAATTAGAGCGGCCATGGCCGCGCACACATTTTCATTATGATTGAATTATAAGCAAATATATTATTTTCCAATAAAACTGGACAGTTCGGAACTGCGCAGTTCTCATCTTTAGAAAATTCCAGGTAAAAACTTTTTTAAGAACACGCTGTTTTTCATGAGGGTAGGTTCTCACTGGGACTTATGGGACATCTGAGACTTATGGGACATGCCGACTTGTCGCAGATGTCGCTTATGTTCCATTAGTCCCAGTAAGAACCTATCCTCTGGGGAACAGAGCCTTAAGAAAAAAAACTCTGCGTCTCTGCGTCTCTGCGTTAAAACAACCTGCGCCTCTGCGTTGAATCAATTCAGATATTCAGCCTCACGCTTGCATAGTGCCTTAATTGCCTTGGCGCATTCTGGTGTCAGCTTGTAGTTTATAATGCAGGTGTTGCTGGAGAAAACACCCAGTTCCACCATAAGCTGCTTTTCGCCTGCAAGCCAGCAGCTGATGTTCCTGCCGCCAAAGCACTCATACATCATGTCATTCAGGCGTGCCTGAAGAGCCTTGGCCTCTTCCATTGCGCCTTGTTTGGCAAGCTGGAACACATCCCGTGCCATTCGCGCATTGAAGCAGGCGCCGCCAATCATCATGCCGTCGTAGCCATTTTGTGCCGCGCCTGCACAATCAAACTCGTTTCCGCAGTAGATGAAACAATCCTTGCGGTTGCGCAACTTGTTTCCTGCCTCCACAAGCACCTTAGTGTCATCAGGCGAGCAGGCGCTGTCCTTCACTGCCAGCACCTTTGGATGCTCCAACAGGCGGGCAACAGTCTCTGACGCAAGGGCAACAGAAGCCGACTTTCCCCTATGGTAGATGCCAATGGGAACGGGACTTGCCTCAATGACCTCCAGATACAGTTCATAAAGATAGTCCTGGTCTGGATTCAACTGGAAGAAAGGCGGGGCGATCACGGCCATGTCAATGCCTGTGTCAGCATACATTGCCAGGTTCTCAATCATGCGCTCAGCGGAGTTGTCCGTGATCTGCAGCATGGTGGCAATCTGCCTTGAGGCATTTGCCTTGACGGTGGCCTTTGCCAATTCACGCAATGTCCCCCTGCTCAGAAACGGTCCCTCTCCGCAGGTGCCTCCGATGAACACAGCCTTCACACCCAGTTTCGCATGATGCTCGGCGAGCCGTTCAACGGAGGCAAAGTCAATTTTGCCTTCAGGCGTCAGCGGCGTAGGCGCCGCCGACCACACAAGGCTAGCATATCTTCTGTCAAACATTTTCACTTGATTATCTTGAGGTCAACAAGTCCCTGCCTGAATGTCTCGTATTCGGCGTCAGTGAGGTTGCGGTATGGTAGCCTGCGGTAGCGCGTGCCCATGCCGAACATCTCCATTGTCGCCCTGATGCCCGCGTCAAAGCCGCCTGGCTGCTTCATTATCAAATCGAAATACGGCATGTCATAGCCAGAGACAACCGCCATCATTCCTTCCAGGTCCCGCGCCTGGCAGGCCTTCCAGAACCGCCATGACAAATCAGGGCGGAACATGCCCAGCGTGGAGAGGTAGCCGGTCGCCCCCATTGGCCAGATGTTGAGGAAGTTCTCCTTCTGCCCGCCTGAGAACACTGCCAGCCTGTCCGCGAATTTCAAGGTCATCCTGCGAGAATTCCTGTTGCAGCAGTCGTCTTTGATGGCCATGACCGCCTCAGTCTTCTTCATGAGGTTCTCAATGAGAGGAATCGCCGCCGTATCGCTGCTCCTGCCTGGATAAATCAGCAGAAGTGCCATGTTCTGCGCCGCCTCAAGGTAGTATGCCTCTATGGTCTCGGACGTGCAGCTTCCAGCCCAGTTCGCATTGAAGGGCAGGAACAAATCCGCGCCAATGTCAGCGCAATACTTGCTGAACTCCTTCATCCGCGCTGTGGAATTGTTGAATTCCGTAACGCACACAAGAGCACGCTTGTTGGTATATTCCACCACGAACTTGGCAAGTTCCGCCATTTCCTCATGCGTCAATATGTCAAAATGGCTATTTCCTGGCGTGAGAAATATCATCTTGAAGCCATTAGCAATCTGAAAGTCAATCATCTTGGCAATGGCGTCATAGTCTATGGCGTCATCAGAGGCGCGGAACGGCGTCGGAATGGAACAAACAGGTCCCGTCAATGCCTTCCTGACACGGGCACGCAACTCTTCATACATGGTTGTATCTCCTTTCAAAATGCTCTGGTTCAGTATTCCTTAATTGTAAAATTCGGGTCGAAGACATAGACTTTGGTGACCTCGGAGGTCACCCTGCCCTTCATCTGGTCGGCAAAGGAGCCCATCTGGGAAGTGGCCGCATGCCCGTCGGCGTAAGCGGCGTTTATGTTGCCGCCGTGGCGCGCATGGGCATAGCCGCCATTGGAGGAGCTCTTGCCAATGTTCCAGAAGGTGTGCTGGCAGTATCCTGGCTGTATGTTCACAGCAATGCCGTCGTTTGTGGTGGTATATCCATTGGGATAGGGCCATGCCGTATCGGCAATCATTGGAACGCTGGAAGGCGAGGAAAACTTCTCCTTGTAAACTATCGTCCAACTATCCAAGGTTTCAATTGTGGTAGCTGGGTATTCCTTTAACGTAAAACTCAAACCGTATGTAAAATTTCGCAAAACCCATTTAAAGGGCTGTATGGATGGGCACATCACAGTATCGGTTTGCCCGCGGCGATGGAGTTTCGAAGCAGGTCCTATGTACGGCGCCAAAATTTGCGTCCAATACAATTCGCCAGAACCTAAAGCGAGGTCTGGACACTTCACACACAGGCGTCCATCGTAGTCAGTGGCATACATATCCTGCCACAACGCGCACTGCTTCATGTTGTTTATGCAGGATATGCTGCGTGCCTTGTCCCTCGCCTTGCTCAACGCAGGCAGCAGCATTGCCGCAAGTATAGCAATAATTGCTATGACTACCAGCAATTCAATGAGTGTAAAATGCATTTTGTTTTTCATAGTCAGTTCTCCTCACTGTTTTTGAAAAAGGTCCTTATGTACTTTAAAAACAATCTTCCTGATTGGCTGCGAGATGCTTTCGCCAGTGTTGAAGCTGGTGATATGTGCCTCGCCTGGGAAATAGATGGCAAAGCATGCTGGTGTTATCAGCAGTTCCGCACCGTGTTCCTTCGTGGGCAGGAAAAGCTGGTAGTCGCTGCCTGCATTGTACTCGGTCTTAGGCGTCAGCCCTTCTGGATTTCTGCGGAAATTGACTTCCTGTCCAGAAATCAATGTCTGTATGTCGGCATAATTGGCATGAGTTTCCCAGACTGCGTCCTCCAGACTTGCCGTGGTCTTTGAATCAAAAACAGAGGCATACAGCATTCGCCCCTGCAACTCGTATGTCCCGTTCTTTAGGTCTGGGCCAGCGTTTGCCTTGAAATCCGCAATTGCCGTTGACACATTCTTGCCGAAAATGGCATAGCCTGCAAAGTTTTCCCATTCGTCATAAATCATCTTAGTTTTCTCCTATATTCTGCCTAAGCTGCAAAAGCGGGCGCTTGTATAGATTGAAGCGCCTAATCTCCACTGGATTGGCCAGCAGTTTTGCCAATGAGGCGCCACCTGCATTGAAGGGGCGAAGGCCATCGGCGCCCTCCTGGCCGAAGTCATACATCAATTCCGCAAATTGCAGAAGCGAAAGGGACTTTCTCTCTATCTTCACCAGCCCCTTTTCCTCGTCAGGCGTAGCATCGCCACCAAATATGGTCGCCTCAATTCTTGGGAAGACGAGCACCTTTCTCGGAGAGGACTTCACCATTTTCATAAACGGCGCCAGCGGGAAGTACTTCTGCTCGCCAATATGATAGATTCCAGGTGAAATCATGTCCACAAGCCCTTCCTTCAGTATGTTTTCCACATCAATGCCATGCCTGTAGTAGTTCTTCCAGTCGAAATTGATTTCCAGCGCAATCCTTGGATTCTTAAGGTCAATGGCGCGGCGTATTTCGCGCAGCCAAGCCGTCATGACCTCCGCCTGCAATTCCAGCCAGTTCTCGTTCTGGAAATCCTTCGGGGAACAGGAGCCGTACTTTGCCTTGTATGCCTCAATCAAAGGCGCATCGTATCCAAAAAATGGCGGATGCCTCAGGAACTCAATGGTAATTGCGTCTGGCTCGTATTCAACAATTTCCTTTATGAGCCCCAGGTAGAAATCCCGCACTCCCTGATAGGCATAACTGGGCTGGTTGCGCCTCTTGCCCTTGGAATCGCACATCATCCATTCTGGGTGTTCGATGAGATGCTGCGCATTCAAGCAGTTCAACTTTGCTTCATACCAGGCATTTGCACGCACTGTGACCGAGAAGCGCAAATCCAGCGCCCTGGTCTTGTCCCTGAGTATGCGAATCGGGTCGGAGCCAGTCTCCCGCAACAATTTCTCCAGCCTTTCCGCGGCAAGGCGGTCCCCGTTCCGCCAGAACCGTGCATTCTTCTGCTTGCCGAACATGGTGGCCACCTTGCTTGGAAAATTGACTGCGCTGGTACCCACGCACCAATCCAATGCAAAAGCATTGGCCTCCTTGTACTGCGTCGCCAAGGTCTCCAGGCTCTCCTTCGTGACCTCCCTGGCAAAGAAGTTGCTGTACCCGTCAGCATGCAATATCGCCGCAGGCCTTGGTTCCGCCTTTGCAAAATACTCGTTGTATTCCTCGTCTGAGACAGGAGAAATGGAAAGAGGCCCGAATTCGGAGCCAGCCGTCTTCGCGCCCACAACAATCTTCGCGCCCTCCTTCAGCTCAAACAGCCCCTCGAAATTCTCGCCAGCCAGAGTGGGCGTCACGTCAAGAACATGCTCTGTCTGCAAGGAAGCGGCCTGGATTTTCCCATTCACAATGATGTTGAAGCCAGATTTTCCACGCAATGTGGAATACAAGGCATACTTGCCGCCACGTTCCACCTTGAACGTCAACTTCGAGCCGTATTTCTTCGCCTTGAGGAACTTCAATGTCCCGCATCGCGTGGCATACTCCTTTTCCTCCCAGTCGGCGTCATGCCCGGATTCAAGGAATATGCGCTCTGGGTCATACATGAATTGCAGTTTTCTGGAGATTTTCACACCGTCTTTAGCCTCCACAATCAAGTCCAGTTCCTGCATTCCCTTCTTGAGGCCCTTTAATGGCACCGTCAAAGCAGCCTCGCCAGCAACCTGCCCTTTCCACAGCAATTTGCCGCCAGCCAAAATGCTTGCCGCCTTGTCCTGCACATCGCCTGACAATTGCACTGGCAAGTCCCCTGTGACAAGGAAGGGCACGCTTGCCTCAATGTCTCCGCCCACTCCAAATACCTTAAGATTGCGGAGCAGTCCATTGAAACGGAAGACATAGAAATTGTTTTTCCAGTCAGCGGCCAGCCTGAAATACCTGCCCGTGAAGGGACCAGTCAGCGTGACTGTGGCAAACAGCACATCCTTCTCCGTCTTATACGCAGTGGAAATTGCGACGGGTACCTGCTTGAAGGACATACCGTCGTCGCTGACATAAAGCAC
>JAFYGL010000355.1 GCA_017543165.1 Victivallales bacterium
ATCGGCGACATGCGAGAGATAGGCGATGCCGAGGTTTCCCTGCATGAGCAGGCACTTGCGCTGGCGCAGTCCCTTTTCAAGAACGACAGGCTCATCACAGTAGGCGGCAGTTTCGCGAAATGCAAGGCCAATGTGGAAAACCACGCCACTGCGGATGAGGTCCACATCACACCAGAGGCAGGCTCCTGGATTTACCTCAAGGCCTCCAATGGCGTCGGTCTTTACAAACTGGTGCCAAAAGCATGAGCCAGCATGTGTTCTTATGCGAGGAGCTGCGGCAGGATTCCACGCGGCTTCCACTCCCGCCGGACGAGGCGCTGCACCTGGCAAAGGTGCTGCGCCTCAATGTCGGTGCCGCCATCACTCTCATCAACGGCAAGGGGCTTTCCGCAGAGGCTACAGTTGAACACCTTGAAATGCGCGGGCGCAATTGCAGCGTGGAATGCAGAATTGACAATGCCCAATGCATTCCCCAGCCCCGCCCTGCCCTGCGCCTCTACATCGCGCCGCCCAAGGGCAAGAACATGGATTTGCTGCTAAAGGAGGCAACCGAACTTGGCGTAGCGCGCATTACACCAATCATCTGCAAATACAGCGTATCCAAGCCAGATGAGAGCAAGGCGAACTGGAGGCAGCACCTGATAGCCGCCTGCAAGCAGTCCCGCAATCCATGGCTGCCGCAAATTGACGCGCCGCTTCCTTTTGCAAACGCACTTGAGCAGGGAAAGGAACTGCATTTTCTGGGTGCTGTGCCAAGGGCAGGCGGCACTTCGCAAAATCCAGACCTGGCCTACGCAGAGCAAAATGGCGCCGCACTTTGGATTGGACCAGAAGGCGGCTTCTCCCCAGAGGAGGAGGCCGCCCTCTTTGCAAAAAATGCAGTGCCAATCACTGTTGGGAATTGGATACTCCGCGTTGAAACCGCAGTCCCCGCCCTGCTGGGATACATGTACGCAATACTGAAATGATTATGGAAAAGCACCAGAAAATCGCAACTATAATCTCCAATCAGAACATCCAGGGAGATTACTACAAGGCAGTGTTCCAGGTGGAGGACATTCCACGCCTGGCTCAGCCAGGCCAATTCATACATCTGCTTCTGCCAGACTTCCAGCAGCACGTGCTGCGCAGGCCCTTCAGCATCTACGATACAGCGCCAGAGCAAGGGCAATTGTCCATTATCTACAAGGTTGTAGGCGAAGGCACAGCCAAACTGGCGCAACTGGCACCAGGCACGCAGATTGACATGCTGGGGCCATTGGGCACGCCATTCTCGCCTCTGCCAGCCGATTCAGTCATAGTGGCTGGCGGCTATGGCTGCGCCGCCACATTCCTGGCGGCAAAACTCGCACCGCAAAAGCCAACTGTGCTGATTGGCGGGAGAAGCACGCTGGACATTCTGCTCAAGGATGAATACGAGGCACTGGGCTGCAAGGTGCTAATCTCCACGGACGATGGCTCCATGGGCGTCAAAGGCCTGGTCACCAGCCTTCTGCCAGAAATACCCAAAATCACCTGGCTCATCTCATGCGGGCCAATTCCGCTGCTGAAGGCGCTGGCTGGCATAATGGAACAGCAGAAAATACCTGGTGAACTGAGCATGGACAAGGCAATGTGCTGCGGCGTTGGCGCATGCTTCGCATGTGTCACCAAAGTCAAGGCAGACAACGCTGACGGCTGGCGCTACGCCCGCGTCTGCAAGGAAGGCCCCGTCTTCCCAGCCGACCAACTCGTCTTCTAACGCGCAAAGCCAGGCGCCTGTGGAAACATTTTTCGCGCGGCCATTGGCCGCGCGTCAGGACGCGGGAATGCCAGTCGGCTGTTGTTCTGCAAAGCCAGGCGCCTGTGGAAACATTTTCTGCGCGGCCAATGGCCACGCGGAAAACCGCATCAACATCAAAGGCGTGCCATAACCTGTTGCAAATCCTGCCATACATCCTGCATGGCGTTTTCATTACGCAGGAGGTATGCGGGATGGAACGTTGGCATTACGGGGATGCCCTGGTAGTTCAGCCAATTTCCCCGCAGGCGCATAATGCCCCGTGGGTCGTCTAGCAAGGCATGGGCGGCAGTTGCGCCAAGCAGCACTATTACTTTTGGGCGCACCAGATATATCTGCCATTTGATATAGTTCACGCATGCGGCGGCCTCTTCTGGCAGCGGCGTGCGGTTGTTTGGCGGGCGGCATTTGACGATGTTGCCAATATAGACCTGCTGGCGCTGAAGTCCCATGGCTCCGATCATCCTGTCCAGCAATTGTCCAGCACGTCCCACGAATGGGCGTCCCTGGAGGTCTTCGTCCCGTCCAGGTCCTTCGCCTATGAACATAAGGGAGGCATGTGGATCGCCTTCCCCGAATACAGTGTTAGTCCTGCCCTGGCATAACTGGCAGCCTCTGCAATCATGCACCCTTCGCTGTATTTCTTCCAATGTATAGGTTTGTGGCATAATACTTCCTCTATGACATTGGATAATTTAAAGGACGTATCATGTAAATCAACATACGGTATTACACAAGAAGGTTGTTTTCAAAATCAAAGTAATGGCTAAGCGATAGATGGCGCATCTACCCGCGGCTTTCGCCGCGGGCAC
>JAFYGL010000356.1 GCA_017543165.1 Victivallales bacterium
AGTCCACAGTCCACAGTCCATGTGGCAATTTTGTTTTTTTTACCAATTGCATTATTCAAACTTTGATTTATATCATATACTTGAAACGGGGGCTTGTCAATTTTACAATATTGCTTTCAGTGTATAATTCTTGCTATTCTGGCTTTCCTCTGATTGGCATTGCCATTGAGAAAAAGCAACCGCTGGAGAATGAAATGGCGTTCGACATCAACAATCTTTCTGCTTTTGATAATGGAATCGAGAAGATATTTTGCAAGCACTCTCCAGGAAAGCCTCAGGTGGGAAATGCCATGCCTGGCATCCATCAACACCGCGAGATTCTTTTTGTCCTTAAGGGAAAATGCGATTTTCCGCTTAACCGCAAGCTTATGCCCGTTAAGCCAGGGCAGGTGGTATTGATTGACAGCTGGGAGGCGCATTGCGCAAAATATTCCCCTGCTGACCGCAATCTGCTTTTCCTCTGGTTCTTTCTGTTCAACTCACGCATGATTGCGCTGGTGCATGAAGTCAATGAAATAGGAAAACTCTCATACGCCACGGATGTGATAGAACTTCCATTTGATCTTTCCATGACTGTTATTCGCCGCTGGAATGAACTGAAGCAACTTACACCCGACGACATTGTGGCAAATGTAGAGCGTTTCATGAAAGTCCCGCTTTCCATGCTGTTGGATGAATTCCGTCTGCATCTTTACAAAGAGGAACTGCAAAAAGGAGGTCATGAAGACAGTCATGGTTTTGTAACTTCAATCCAGCGTATCATCGAAGCGCAAAACGGGCGCAATTGCTCGCTGGAGCAGCTGGAAAAATACACTGGCTTCAACAGATTCTACATTTCACACGCATTCAAGAAGGCAAACGGCATGACTATCGGAGAATACATCGGCAGAATACGGAGCAATTTCTTTGAATCCGCACGAAAACAAGGCCTAAGCCACAAGCAGATTGCATTCGAACTCGGCTTCTCAAACTCCTCATCTTTGTCAACCTGGTTCCGCAGATATCATCAAAAGAAAAATTGATTGAATGTTCTGTGCTGGTTTCTACAGAGGTAATTGTAATCATGGATTTTCGTAAAAAAGCACAGGATTTTCTGGACAATGAGAAGGGCTATCGCCTTGGTTTTCTGCGCAGCGAGGCACGCAATCCCCTGACTATGAATCTGGACAGGGACTTTGCCGCAGGCAGCGCACTTGGCGTAAAGACGCTGCTTTCCTGCGATATGGCATTGCTGCCATTGATACACAGCATTGCCGCCTCCGCAAAATTCCAGTTTATGGTGGATTGCATCAGGAACTGTTTTGCCCGCGGAGGACGGGTGGTATTCACTGGCTGCGGCGCTGCAGGGCGCCTGGCGGTATTGCTGGAGAGCGCCTGGCAGGAGGAACTGCCAGGGGACGGGCGGGTGCTCTCCCTGCTGACTGGCGGCGACTTCGCGCTTGTGCGCTCAGTTGAGAACTTTGAGGACTACGAGCAGTCAGGCGCACTTCAGGTGCGGGACCTTGGCATGAATGAAAAGGATTTGCTGGTCGGCATTACCGCAACTGGAGAAACCACCTCCACCATAGGCAGCGCCTTCGAGGTGCTGGCTCGCGGCGGCGAGGTGTTCATGCTGATTTGCGCCGATGAAAATGAGGCATCTGCCAGGCTGGATAGATGCCGCAGGCTGTATTCCTCGCCGCGCGTGCATGTGCTGTCCATGCCAGTGGGAGGCATGGCGCTGACTGGCTCCACGCGCATGCAGTCCAGCACCATGGAACTGCTCGTGGCTGGTGCGGCGCTGGAAAAGGCGGTCTTCGGCGAGACCAAGGCCTTTGCCGCATACGAAAGTATGCTGACGGCGCTGTTTTCCGAGAAGTCCCTGGCGGCATTGGGGAAGACTGTTGACTTTGAAAGCGATGTTTTCCGCCAGGGTGGCTTGATTGACTATCTGGCGGAGGACCTGCTGATAGACTTGCTCAGCGACACGACTGAACGCTCGCCAACTTTCATGACGCCTCCATATCACTGCCATGACATGCAGGCACCTGAACCTTGGGGCATGGTGCGTCATCCAGGCTTGTCCACTCCAGAGGCATGGAAACTCTGCCTGAAACGTGCTCCACGTTGCATCAACTGGAGCGAGGAGACATATCGTTCCGCTGGTCTGGAGGCGGTGCTAGCCAAGGGTGTTCCCAGAATCTCCGTGAATGAACTGATGAAGATACAGATCGGCAATGAGGAGATAAGCGCCCGCAGCGGTGCCTATCGGGGGCGCATCTCGTCCGAGCCAGCAGGAGTAAAACTTGTTTCTGGGTGTTTTGTCCCTGCGCCAGTTATTCCAGGCCGATTCAGATTGGTGGAGCATTTGCGGATGAAGCTCATAATGAACACGGTCTCCACAGGCGTGATGACCAGGCTTGGCAGGGTGTGTTCCAACTACATGATATACCTGAATATTTCCAACAAGAAATTGATTGACCGCGCCTGCCGCATCATCTCGGACCTGTGCGGCATTTCCTACGAAGACGCCTGCCTCGAACTATTCAAGACATGGTCCGAAGTGCCCGAGGGCACCAGTCCCGTGGCCGCCACGCTTGCCCGCCTCAAGGCTGTACCCTCGCTTTGACTTTTGGAAGAAAAGTTGAAGAGTGCTGGCCTATTGCCCTTATTTTAGCACAATGACCAGGGATTCGTTGGCTGTCAATTGGCAGGCGAAGCGAGTGCGGTCCTGACAATCTTTCTCCATTGCCAGGGGCTTGTCGCTCCATTCACAAGTGGAGAAAAGGCTGTTGCAGACTGTGATATTCACAGTGATGCATTGCCTTTTGTCCTGATTGCACACAATGAGCACTATTCGCCCATTGCGTGACTTGTAGGCAATCAGGCGGCCAGCGTCGGCCTTGACCAAAGGTCTGGACAGGTGTGAGACGATCTTAGCCACCGCATTATTCATGAAGCGGCTTATGCTCTCCTTGCCGTAGCCTATGCTTTCCCGCAACTGGCTTGGAACCACTAGATGCGGCGGCACATTGAAGAATGCGGCCAGTCCATTGGCGTTCTTCTTCAATGTCAGCACGGGAATCTCCGCTTGTATCAAAATCTGAGCGTCCTTCACTGCATGACTTCCATGGCAGTGGCAGTTGTCGCACCATTCTTCTTCCCCCTCCATAAAGCCATTGACGCCTTCAAGATGCCTGACATTGGAAGTGCGACCTGTATCGTAAACACCGAATATGTCTTCCAGGCCAGGCACATTTTCAAATGCCAGAAGATTTACGCCAGCTTCGTGCAAGGAACGTATCTTGTCAATGTAATTTTGGGACACGCCTTTCAGCGGCGGCAGCACCAGTAAATCCGTATCTTCGGCTGAAAGGCCAGGCAGCGCTTCCATCATCAGCTGGAAGCCCGCGCACAGGGAATGCCTATAGGCGCACTGGTAGGCGTTCGGCACATCCTCGGTTGCAGATTTACGTACACCGAAGTACCAGGCACCATCCACTGGGTCCACTAATTCCTCATCGCTGGAAATGTCATAGAAGGCTTTCTTCTGTCCACGACATGATTCCATGCTGCTGACAAAGGCATTTCCGCGCAGTGGTCGTTCTGGAGGATATTCCTTGACAATGCGCCAGGCCTGAAGTAGATTCTCATACCACGGGCGTGTGAATCCGCAGGCCTGGAAGCCTGGCTTGTCCCAGAAGCGGAAGCCTTTGCCGTCAAACCATCCAGTGGCAAAGGCGTATGCATAGACGCGCTGCTTCATCAGCAGGCAGGCAACAGGCAAGGGCTGCCTGCATCCGTATGGCGGATAGGCATAGAACACTGCGCCGTCAGGACAGCCCTGCAAACCTGACTGTGAATAGATTTCAGGATAAAAGCGGACATCGGGCTTGCTCATCATGCTGGATGTAAGGAAATACACCCCCCTGTCCAGTTCATAGCCGCATGAATCGGGATAGTCCTCATACTGGTAGAAGCCCAATCCTTCCTTGCTTGTCATGTGGTCGTTCATGTTGGTTCTGATGAATTCGGGGCCTTTCAGGTGCGCGGCATAGATTGCCTCAGGGCCATAGCAGGAGAATTTCGCCTTGGGATTGATTTCCTTCAAGCGGGCAATGTACTTCATCATGCGCTTGTGGGTTTCGATGTTGGCATAATCCAGCCATTCCTCCCAGTGGTTTTCCACCACGTACGCAATTGAGGCGAAGTCCGCCGTCCTGCCTTCCCTGTGGCGTTGCTTCAGATTTTCCACATCAATGGCGCTCACCCCTAGTTTCTCTATGAATTCAATGAAAGTCTGCAAGATTTCGCCTGCGTATGATTCTCGCCATTCCAGACAGGATTTCGCCATCTCCTGGCCGATGTTGACATAGTCAGCCTGCTTGATCAGGTCTTGGTTTTCGTCCATTTTCCATTTGTCGGCACAGCGGCTGCCAAGCCAGAGGAAATATTCTCGCCCGTATGCATGGACCGTTGGCGAGATATTGTATTCTCGGGCAGCCTTTGGCAGGAAGTTTGAGCAGGAGATGTAGTGGCACTTGTCCACGCTTTTTCCATACCATACATCGAAGCCATCTGTCATAAGCCCGCGGGTTTCCGTACGTGAATCATACAGATATGGAAGGCCTGACAGCAGTGGCGGGGGCAGGGCGTTCTCGTCCCTGCTCATGACCTCGAATGCGCAATAGTCGTCAATGGCGGCCTCCGAGCAGCGTATGCGCAGGTGGTAAATGCCTGGCTTTAGATTTTCCAGTGGCTTCACCTTGTATTCATAGACATCGTAAAACAGCGTGGAAATGTTTTCCCTGGCATGTGCGCCATTGGCTGACATCTGCTCAAGCACCTGGAAATAGGCGTCTTCCAGGAATATGTCCAGCTTGCCTGGCATGACGCATCCCTTGCCCGAAATGCGGATACGGAAATCGGCAGGCTCGCCTTCCATGAAGAAGTGATTGTTCCTTGCAAAGGCCAGCGCCCTTTCATACCTGGGGTCATCCTTGGGCAGCTTTTCCGCAATCTGCTTGTGCTCGTTGGAGAGGAATTCTATCTTCCTGGAATCAGTCAGGCTTTCTCCAGAATACAAGACACTTCCTTCCGCATCGAAAAGCGTTTCGCTGGGATACTTGGCTCTGTCCTTCATCTGCCAATAGTAATACACGTCAAAGCCAATGGCGAAGACAAATGGCACACCTGGCTTGGGAAAACGGATGTTCCTGCGCAGCGGCCAATCCACCTTCTTATGAAGAACCTTGTAGAAGTAGTCAGGCGCCAGGTTCTTGACGATGTTGACTATCTTTCCGTCATAGAGGATTGCCTTGTCAATTTCCGCAGGGGAAATCACCTTGAAGAATGGCCTTTCCATTATGTCTGCCCGCAAGCTGTGGTAGTTTCCTTCTCCAGGCTCGTGCTCGGCGGTTCCTCCATGGAAGCTCAGTTGCAAGTCCAGATATTCGCCGAAGTCGCGCTCCGTCATGTCGCAGAATATCGGCTCCTGCGTGCTTTCGTCAGGCATGGGGATTGTAAAGGACTTTTCGCTTTGGCAGGAAATTTCCTCGTCGGTATTGACTTCAAATGCCAGAATGCCCAGCACATCAAAGAAATGCTTTCGGGACAGGGCGATTTTTCCCTTGTATTCCTTCGGTATGTCAAATTCAATAATATTTTTCTCCAAAATAATGGATGCCCTGCATCCATTGACACGCAGGGCAAGCTCAAATGGCCTGTCAAAATCAAAATCCGCCAATGGCATTGCCTGGGAAGATTCAGGCATGAAGGAGTTTAGGTGGATATGACCATATTCCAGCAAGACCTGTTCACTGGTCTTTGAGGAACTTATGCGGAATGCTGAACCGCAACGAAGCCCGGCATCATAGTGGAAACTGATGATTATGCCGAATTTGCCTGCCAGTTCAAAGTTTATGCTGGCTTTCATGGTCAGTTCAAAGTCCGCGACTTCGGGCATTATGGGGATGATTTTGTTGCCTGCCGACAGCAGTTCAATGCGCATGGCGCCGCAACGAATGGCGTCAGCCATTATGCCTGTATTGTCCTCAACAACCCAATTTGCTGGCAAATCACCGCGTTTGCAGGCGAAATCTTCCTTGAATATGCAAGTCATTTTCAATTGGCCTCCCAGCTTTTGCCCGTCCTTTCCGCAAGGGATTCCTCTTCCCCTGTTTCTGCGGTAAGGCGCACGTTGTCCATCGTGAAATTGCGGACGTATGTGGCGTCAATCGCCTGCTTGGAAAGGATGGTGCCGTGTATGTTCTCCAACGCTATGTTTTCCAGCACTGAATTGACATTGCCCTGGAAAAGCAGATTGCCGCCAGACTTTACATTCATGTTGCGGAATGCAAAGTCATGTATCCCGCGCAAGCGTATTCCAGGCGCCACGTACATGCTGATTGCCCTCCATGGGCAGTCTATGTCACAGTCCGTGAATTGGATATCATGCACATCCATGTATCCGTGGTCCCCATTGTGCAGATATTGCGGCGGAGCCTCGCAAAGGATGCCGTTCCCACGACCGTGTATTATCAGACCCCTGAAAATGATATTGCGGATGGTGTCATCGCTGGGGCAGCCAATGCGAATGCAGTTGCAGGAAGTGCACAGGCGGCAGTTCGACACCAGCACATTCTCGCAGATAGCCGAGTCATTCGGAAAACGGCGCAGGGCGCGGATGGCTATGCAGTCGTCTCCCGTGTCAAAAAACGAATCAGTGATGGTGACGCGATTGCAGCTGTCTATGTCAATGCCGTCATTGTTCAGCATCCTTGAATCGCCAAGTACGCGTACACGTGAGATGCTTACATCCTGGCAGTGCGCAAACCAGCAAGTCCAGCCTGCCGCGTCCAGCAGGGTTATGCCCTCGACGGTCACATTCCTGCAGTTGTAGAATTGAAGCAGGCGTGGACGCGGAAGTGTGGGCTTGCCCCAGAAGGTGCCGTATATTGAAGTGGAGTGGTCGTAGAATGCTGGCCCTCTGCCATTTATCTCCCCCTTGCCTGTAATGGACACGCCTTCCGCATTGTCGCAGGCGATGACGCATTTCTGGCTGTTCTCCGGCCGCACGTTTTCCAGTCCTGCGGGGTTTACATCTGGGTAGTCGCCGCTATTGGGCGAGGCCATGATTCGCGCTCCAGCTGGAATATGCAGTTCCACATTGCTTCGTAGATAGATGGTCACGCATTCGTAGTCGCCAGCCTCCAATACCACCCTTCCGCCCCCAGCGGCATACGCGGCATCGACAGCCTCCTGTATGGCGAGGCCTGTCTTCTCCTTTACTATGCAGTCCATGTCATCTCCTAATATTGCAGGTAATTCCAAAACTACCTGGCTAGTTCTGCTTTACCATTATGACACGATCAAGAAAAACCTTGTCGTCAGTGAACTTCAGCGACACATAGCAGTCCCACTTCTGTTCCAGGGAGGCAGGATTGTCCCGTGAGCATAATTCACGCAAAGGTGCGTTCATAATCCACTTGCCACCAAACAGTATCATGCCAGGAGTGAGTTTCATGCCCTTGGCAAATGTGTACAACTTGTATCCACCCTTGGTGATTTCGGCGGCCCTGAACAAATGGCTTGGCCCGTATGTCTTTGCGCCGTAGTCGTATGTCCCCATTGCGAAGGTTTGCCCATTCCAGTCTTCCGTGACGGCCACGCCACAGTTAGCCTCCTCGTCATTGACCTTTGACTTTACATTCAGATTCGGCTGCAAAATGTTCACGTTGTCCTCTGGCAGTGCCCTGAACTGCTCTGGCAATGGCTTTGCCGTGCGGCGCGCCTCCATGTCTGCATACCATTTTTCAGCGCGCCCGCCAATCTTGCTGATGCTCCATTTGGAGGCGTCTATTTTCGCAATGGTCTTTTTAAGGCGTTCCATGCAGGCTGGCACCTTGTCCGCGTATTTTGTGTTGAAGAGATATTCCACGCAGGCACAGTCCAGTCCAGCCCGTGCCAGGTCCAGACGCCAGCGCACTGTGTCATCCACCTGTGCGCTTGCCTTGTCGAACATATCATTCCACCTGGCCAGTTTTTCAGGCGTAAGATAATGGTATTTCTGCATATTGTAGTACCATTTGATGTTGTTTGCCACGGCATGCTTTCTCTCGTTTTCAAGTTCTTTGGCGAATTGCAAGATCATATCCGCCGCCTTGCCGTAGTAATGCTCGGCAAAGTCCCGCATCAGCGTCTGCACGTCCCTTGAAGGATTCTCAAAGAGCTTGAACATAACCCAGCTCTGCATTTCGGAAAGATTTGTGCGGGAGGTAATGCCACCCGCATCATGCTCGAAATATGTTCCAGTCACCTTGCAGGCAGCCATCGCGCGTATGTCCTCGGCTATGCGTTCGAAGTTGCCCACAGGAGGCACTATCGGCGCCTTGAATTTGCCATCGGTGTATGTATTTGGATAATACCATACCCAGACTTCCTTCGCCAGCTTCACCCATGCCGCCATATCCGCCAGGTCATCCTGGTTGCCATGCTTGAATGTATCTGAATATAGACCGTTGATGGGGCAGAAGATAATTGTAAGGTTCTTCGGGAAATTGGGGTAGTCCACTGGCGGATGCTGCGTGAGACTACGCTGATAGGCCAGCGTGACAAACTCAATTTCTGGATGTGAATTGCATATTTCCGCCAGGAAGTCAAAGAATGGCGCGCCTGGCGTTTTGTATTTCTTCTGCAATGTCATGCAATTGTCACAGCGACACATATTGTAGGCAGTGTCATTCAAGTCAATGGTCAAATATGACTTGCCGTTCTTCTCTGTCTGGAACTTGTAGTAGAGCAGCGCGTTCTTTGTCAATTCCTTGCGCAATTCATGATTGGAGAAGCAGAGCTGGCGCGTATTGACACGCTTCTTGCTCTCGTCCATGGAAAACCATTCTGGATGGACAGCGAAATAATCCTTGCACTCTATAAGTTTGCTTGCCGCATTTATGCCCGCATTCCTGCTGAAGCCAGGCATGATGACATTAAGCACGTGGACGCCTGGCCCAGCCATCACATGGTACTGCTCCACGCCCTCCATGTCATTGACGCAGTTCAGCAGAAGATTCTGCCTGTTGCGATAGGCGAAGCGGACCGCCATTCTCTTGTCAACATAGAACCAGTTCATCAGAGAGCGCAAGGTGAAGCCGTATTCCTTCACAACGCTTGCCCCCTCCTCAATCACTAGCTTGTTCTGTTTTGGGATGAAAACATCATCGTATCCTGTAAGCCAACGGCAGCCCAACTTGTTTTCCAGGTATTCATATACGGCATACAGATTGCCATGCCGCCCTTTGCCGTACAGGAACAAATCCCCCTTGTGCCCCTGCACCACGCAGCCCTGCTCGTTAATCTCCGAAAGGCAGGACGCTGTTCCCAGGCGTTTTTTCGCCAGTTCGGTCAAGCCGACGAAGATGCACTGTTCACCTGCGGCGACGGTGTTTTCCTCCACGCAGGGGTATTCTTCTCCAGTAATCTGCTTCAGATGATTGCATAATTCCTTGACCGCCAGTTGGTTTATTGACGAGGCGTCCTTTGGACATACCACCTTGGGAGACGCCAGAAGAACGGTTCCCATCGCAAATATCAGCAACAATATCCTTTTTTTCATCTAACCCGCCTCTCTTATGCAACTGCCCCCTGAAGGACTTAATATTCAAATGCCGGCTTTAGTTGAGCTTGAATTGCCCATTCAGCATGTTCTTGTGGAATTGCCGTGATTCCACATGCCCGTCGATGAACAGCCAGTTGGCGGAATCACCATGGGCCACTCCTGCGCGATAGGCGCTTCTGTTCTCGGGGCCAAGTTCATAGCCTGTGGCCCATGAGTAGCAGAACGGATTCTTGGCAGCTGAGGAAAAACTCAATGAGCTGATTGTTCCTGCCGAACTGGTGCCTATGCCAGTCAGATTCCTGATATATTCAAACTCACCCGCCATCAAGTCTCCTTTGATGACATTCAGCTTACGTGTCCACTCAGCGGAATAGCCACTTCCGCCATCCCAGAAGCAGCCGTATTCATTGCGCCCGCCTGCATATTCGGTTCCAACTATGCCATAGTTTGTGACCATTGCATCCGCGCCGATTTCACTCATCCCACGTGCACCTTCCATGGGGCAGACGAAGGGGGACGGCATCTTGTAGAAAGTGTTGACAATCTTGTTCGGATCCGCATGTTGCAATTTGAGATATGAACTTGGCACGTAGTTCAGCATGACAAGGTAATTCGTCCAGCTGGTGTCGCAGGGTGCGAGATAATCGTCAAAGTCCGCTGCATACATGATGTTGCCAAGTCCGCTTTGCTTCATATTGCTGGTGCATGAAATAATGCGGGCCTTTCTTCTTGCCTTGCTCAAGGCGGGCAGCAGCATTGCCGCCAGAATCGCGATGATTGCTATGACAACCAGCAATTCAATGAGGGTGAATACATTGTTCCTTCTTTTCATCTCTTCGTCTCCCGTCTGGAATGGATATTTCAAAATTACATTGACAACTTGTATAATTATACAATTTTGCAATGGACTTCGCAATGTCTTTCCTATATACAAAATAAAGAAGAAGTTAGCAATTCTACAGATTTTTTCATATTCACAATCCTTGATATTTCTTGTTTACGGATTAATATTAAGAGCAAATTTCAGAACTAGCGCATTTTCATGATGGTTCTTGTAAACGCTTTGTTCCCCATGAGGGCAGGTTCTCAATGGGACTTATGGGACATCTGCGACCTATGCGACAGGTAGGCAAGCCCAATAAGTCCCATTGGTCCCATAAGTCCCATTGAGAACCTGCCCTCATGGGGAACAAAGCTTTTGTAAACTACC
>JAFYGL010000357.1 GCA_017543165.1 Victivallales bacterium
ATATTGAGGCAACTTGATTTGCAAGTTCCTGTCTGACCGCAATGTCGCCATAGCAATTGCAGTTAAAGAGCAAATCCAGTTTAATCCCCTGCCGCCTGCACCACTTCAACTCCCGCAGCATCCTGCTTTCCTTACCATCGCCAAAGTCCAGCGGCGGCCTGCAACTAAGCGCACCTGGCCACGCAAAGAATACCTCTGCTATTCTAGATACATATTTTTCGCAAACATCAATGAATGATTGCTTATTGAAATAGCCAACAGTTAGATTTCTCATATTACCTCTTACTTAATTCTGTTTAAATTTGTTAATCAATGCATATAATGTAAACTAATACTTGTATAATGCAAGTCATGATTTTTTTTGAGGAGGTTCTCAGGGACGAAAGAGACGAAGAGACGAAGGGACGAAAAATTGCGGGTTTCTGTTGTCCCTTCGTCCCTGTGGTCCCTTCGTCCCTGTGGTCCCTGAAAAAAGTTCGGAATGCCCTTGAAATGGCAGGCATAGTAACTATCTTTAGCACGATTTTATTGGCAAAGGAACTTAGGAGAGACAATGAAATTAGTTGACGGCTGCATAGTAATGGGCAATGACAGCAGGGCATTGCATCCTGTGGAAGACAATTTGCAGGAACTTGATTTGTTTGCCAGGCATGGCACTCCAGTTTGCAGCGGCGCCTTGCGCGAGTTGATGGACGAGGGGGACGGGGCCTTGCAGCTGGCCGCCTTGGCGGGAAAGGACTTGACTGCCCGCAATCCCCTGCCCCAGAACTGCGGCCTGGTGCTTGCCACCAACTTTGGCGCCGCCAGCACCATGTCCTGGTGCTGGCAGGAAAAGGCGGACACAGGCGAGATATGCCAGGAGACCTACGAGCCAGCGGACGACTATGTGCGCAAGATGGCGGCCCAGTTAGGCTGCACAGGGCCAGCGTGCCAGATATCCATGTCCTGCGCCTCGGGACTGGCGGCGCTTCAAACGGCAAAGGACATGCTGGAGGCTGGCAAGGCAAATGCAGTGCTGGTGATAGCGTACGACGAGTTTGCTGGCTACCCCGCCACTGGGCTTAAGATACTGCGCACAATTTCACTAGAAGGCAGGGTGCTCCCCTTTGACGCCAGGCGGCATGGGACAGTTTTCGGAGACGGCGCAGCCGCCGCGCTTTTCACCAGGGACGAGCAGGAAGGCAAGGGGCTTGGCTACATAAGCGGCACAGCCACCAACAACAATGCCTTTCACATAACGGCGCCGCGTCCCGAAGGCGAAGGCTCCAGGCAGGTCATGGCGGCTGCGCTTAAATCAGCTGGCATTGCGCCCTCCGAAATACGGCATGTCACCGCCCATGCCACGGGCACTGTCGCCAACGATGTGACCGAGGCAGCCGCATTGCGCAAACTGCTTGGCGACACCCAGGTGTCCCTTGCCGCATACAAGCGCGTCATAGGGCACAAGCTGGGTGCGGCTGGCCTTATGGAACTGCTGATGACGGTGGACGGCATTGCCCGCAATTCTTGCGCCTCACCTTATTCTTCTGACTTCCAGGCGGACGAGAAATGCGCGCCATACAGCAGCATGCCAGCAAATGCGCCTGGCAGTCCAGCCTTGCTGAATGCGGCTGGTATAGGCGGCAACAATGCGGCGGCGGTGTATTCCACGGAAAAGCCAGCTTCTCGCAACGCGGCAGAGAGCACGACCATTTACATCCGCTCCCTGGGCTGGGTTCTTCCAGCGAACATCGGCAGCGGCAATGCCTTGTTGCAGCATCCTGAATGGCTCGCGCAGAAAAGCGGCGGCAAGTTGACTGGCTTCAATGCGAAGGAATATCTGTCATCGGTAAAGGGCTATCTGGATCCCGCCTCGGCATATTTGCTGGCGGCGTGCCGCCTGGCGCTTGGGGACAGGCAGTTCTCGGAAGAAGAAAGCCAGCGCATCGGTCTTTGCGCACTCACGCAGTATGGCTGCCCCATTTCCGCAATGCAGTTCCACAAGATGTACATCGAGAAGGGAGAGCACGCAAGCCCCCTGCTTTTCCCGCATACATACGCCAATACGCCCACCTGCCTGGCCGCAATGGAATTCGGCCTGGCTGGTCCCCATGCGATATTCTACGGCGAACAGGACCGCGCCATGGCGGAGGATTTTGCCAAAATGCGGCTATTCGAAGGCAGTGCGGATACAATGCTGCTGGCGCAATTCGAGGCATTCTGCCCAGACGCATACCCCGCAGGCAAGGATGTCATTTCTGGCGCCGTGGTCTATGTGTTGTCAAAAACGCCATCCCCAGATGACATCGGGCAATTCAACGGCATACTTCCTTTCTAGCGTGGGGCACCAGATTTTATCCACAATCCAGGGGTAATCGATCATTTTCCTCTCTTTGCAGGGACCAAAGGGACGAAGGGACCAAAGTAACAAGCACTGTTTTCTTTGCTTTTTCGTCCCTTCGTCCCTTTGGTCCCTTTGGTCCCTGCAAAGAGGAGGGCTGACCGATTACTTCAAGGGGATTTTCCATACACATAAATCGGAATTGCGACTTGAAAAACCACGAAAAAAAGTATCTTAACCAAAATGTTCTTGGAATGATGTTCTCAATCACGCAATATAAACACAAGGAGACAATTCAATGCAAATGAAAAGCCTGTTGATTTTGCTGGCAATGGCAGTCGCCGCCTGTGCAGCGGAAATCACCTTGGATGGAAAGTTGGACGAGGCAGTGTGGCAGAAGGCGGAAAAGCACAGCGGCTTCGTCAAGGCGAAAATGGCAGGCGGCTCGCCTGACGTCAAGGCGCAGACCGAGTTCTCCGTGCTCCAGGAGGCGGATGCCGTCTATTTCGGCATCAAGTGCCATGAGCCGATGATGGACAAGGTCATCAAGAAAGACAAGCCAGCCTCCGTGTGGACTGATGACGGGCTGGAAATATTCCTGGCGCCATCTGGAATGCCTTTGGAATTCTATCAATTCCGCATCACAGTAAACCAGCAGGTCGCCAACCTGTTCTATGGCGAAGGCGGCGCAATACAGCCAGACCCCTATTCGCCAGATTGGCAATACAAGGTGCATCTGGACAAGGACTTCTGGTCCTGCGAGGTGGTATTTCCATTGACTGCCTTCTACATGACGCGCCAGAACCTGTGGCGTACGGAGTGGCTGGTGAATGTTTGCCGCACACGCATTCCAGAGAGGGAAAGCACCTCCTGGAGCCCCAGGATGCTGAAGTTCATCGAACCCCAATTGTTCCGCAAGATGGGCAGTTTTCCCATGCGCAAGGAAGATGATGACGTATGGGTTTCCGATGCACGTGCCATCGTCAGTGGCAAGAGGGACAATGGTGCGCTTACAGGGGTGCTGGCCCTTACAGTCAATGTGCCGAGAAGAGGCGTATATACGGTCAATGGCAAGAGGATGGAATTGAAGCCTGGCGCCAACAAGGTGTCCGTTCCACAAGAATATGCCAAGTCAGGCCGCAATTCCGTGCCGATTGTGTGCAAGCGGGTGTCGGACGGCAAGGAATTCAAGCGCCACTACCCAGTGAATGCCACATACGAGCCATTGAAAATACGCCTTTCGCTGCCTGAATACCGCAACAACTTCTATCCAGGGCAGGACAGTTCCGTCATCGCGGGCAGAATAGAGCGCATTGGCGGGAGCAAGGTCACGCTGACTCTCTCTGGCGACGGCCTCAAGACGCAGACAAAGGTGCTTGACAAATCCCTTGATTTCTCCTTTGATGGCAAGGGCTTCAAGGAAGGCGCCACAGCCGAACTCAAGGCCGAGACACAGGGCATAACCCAAATCGTGAAGATACGCAAACTGGCGCCTAGCAAGCACAAGATGAGCTGGATTTCCAATGGAATGCTGGTCATTGACGGAAAGCCAGTCATGCCGCGCCGCGTGTCCGCAGTCTATTATCATGGAGGCGAGGCATTCAAGAAAAAGTTTGACAGTGACAATCTGCACATCACCCATGGCATCACCTCCCAGGCTGGCTGGATTGAGCCCTTCCGCCTGATAAAGGGCATTGAGCAGAAGGAGGCCACGCGGGATGTGCGCCCCTGCGACGAGTTGTTCAAGAAAATTGACGAGACCATTGCAAAGAACAAGGACAGGGACTTTGTCAGCTACGAGATTTCCGACGAACCAGAATGCAGGCATGTTTCTCCAGAATATCTTGGCTACATCTACCGCTACCTGGCAGAAAAAGACCCATACCATGTGGTCCACATGTGCTCCCGTGCCGCCAGCAATTACATCGACTGCGCGGACTGGTTCGAGCCCCACCCCTACATCAATCCTGTGATTTTCAACGGCGAACGCAAATATGGCAGGGAAATCAATACCATCGGCTCCTTCCTGGATGAAATATCATTGCAGAACCGCTCCGACAAATGCGTGGGATTAAACGCCACCGCCTTCAGCTACAAGTACAAAAGCGACGCCTCGGATTACCCCAATTTCCGCGAGATGATCTGCCACATCTGGGCGGGAATGAACCACGGGGCCAAGACAGTGAAGGCCTACGCCTACCATGACCTGGGCGACCGTCCCAGCACCTACGAGGGCATCCGCTATCTGTATGGCTGCATGGAAAGATTGCAGGACTTCATCTTGTTCGCAAAGCGCACTTTCCTGGTGAAGACGCCAGACTGCGAGGCAATGCTGTATGAAAATGGCAAGGACCGCATGATTGTGGTGGTCAATATGAGCACCAGGAAAATCAATGCCAGCCTCCCTGACGTAAAGGGCACATTCTTTGAATTCCGCGGGCCCCGCACATTCAGCAAGTTTGACTTTGAACTGGAGCCACAGGAAGTAATCGTGGCGACATCACGCAAGATGGACGAGGGCCTGAAGCCCCGTGCGGAAGTGGCCGCCGAAATCGACAAGCTGGAGGAGGCCCGCAAAAACCGCGGCAACATCCTGTTCAACCGCCACAATGAAATCGAGGTCACGGCCTCCCGCCCCACAGGTTCATGCTACAAGATGTTCGATGGCGTGACCGATGTGTACGCCTTCCAGGATGTCAGGGGCAAGAACAAGTTCTTTGAGATGGCGTTCCCGAAATTCGTGCCCAAGTTCAAGACCATCCGCGTGTATGGGGACAATATCCAGGGCATGACAGTCAAGATACGCAAGCGCGGCGACTGGATTACGCTCAAGCCCGACAAGATTGAGGAAGGCGAATATATGCAGACCTTGTCCTTCAATGAAGAACTGTCCACTGTGAAGATGCGCCTGGAATTCCCGAAGGACAAACTTGAACTCTACGAAATCGAACTTTTGAAGTAAAGGAGGGCATGATGCGCTTTGTTCTTGGAATATTGCTCTTGCTTGCCTTTGCTGCAAAGGCGGAGGAGCAGGTACTGTGGAAACTGGACGAGACCAACGCCAAGGTCGAGGGCAGGAAGGAATGGTACATGGGCAAGACGCCGCCAGTGGTGGAACCTGCTCCTGGCGGGGGCTTCGTCCTTAAAACACAGGCCGTACACCAACTGACACTGCAACCAGGCGCATGGCTGGTGTTCGAACTGGCCGATGCAAAGATGGTCGAGCAAAACAAATACACAGCCTGGAGCATCCACTGCCATAAGGACAAATACGGCTACATTGTGGGCGGCGTCCACAATATGCCGCTGGGCCTATACACCATCAGGATGACAGACCTTGAAAAGCCAATGACCGCTGGCATCACTTTCTACAACTACAACCTGCATCTCACGTTCAAGTATGTCAAGATGGTGACCGAGCCTGAGAACAGCCTGTGCGCAATCGTCCCCGAAGGCAAGAAAATCCTGGAGGTCGGCGACAAGATAACAATTGTGCTGAAACTGAAGGAGCCCTGCGAGGACGTAAGCTGCAAGCTGTTCCAGGACCGCGTCCCATTCTCACTGAATGGCACCGATGCAGTGGATTTGAAGGCGGTGGACGATGACTGCAAAATCTGGCAGGCGGACATCACAATCAAAAGCTACCAGAGCAAGCGTCCCGTCGGAATGCGCGGAATACGCATCAAGGCAAGCGTCCTTGGCGGCAAACTGGACATGCCTATCTACGGCGTAATCCCAGCCGCATTCAAGAAGAAGTGAAAGAGTGGACTGTGGACTGTGGATTAAAACTATCCAGTACTAACCTTGAAGGCCTGGATATTCTATTTATCCACAGATTTCCACAGATTATCACTGATTTTATCCAGAAGACGAGCCTGAAAGTGATTTTGACGATGCGCTGAAGCTGCGCAGATTTCCATTTTGCAGGCGGAAGCAAAACGAGTTTTGCCTCCGCCTGCAAAACAGGAAACCTTCGGTCCTTTAGGACCTCGTCAAAATCAC
>JAFYGL010000358.1 GCA_017543165.1 Victivallales bacterium
CATCGCCTGAGGACAATCCACGCTCAATCGTCCAGCTACGCACCAACGCGTACGCGCTAATTGCGCTGCTCAAGGTGGAAGGCAAAATCAAGGACTTCTGGCTGGGCGGCGAGCACAACAGGAAATTCATTGACCCAATACACGTCTATACAAAGGACAATCCCTATCCGTTCAAATACTAGCGTTGCACACGCCGAAGGCGTCCATGTGAGCTCCGCAGGCACTCCCAAACAAAACGCTTCGGCGCTCACATGGACGCCATGGCGCACGCATTTATTTTCCTACCAACGCGGCCTCGCTTTGTGGTATCCAGGCGGTGCTGCCGTCCGCCAGTTGTATTTCCAGCCAATCTGCCCTGGTGGACAATGTCTTGAATTCGGTACCTGCATGAAGCGGTTCGGCAAAACTCTTCTCGTATGAATTGCTGTATCCTGTGCGGGCGACAACCGCCTCAGCCAGTATCACGCCATCTGGATGCCTTGCCCTGTCGTATTCCGTAAGGGCCATTGAGACGGCGAATACAATTGTTGCCAGTGCGGCCAGGGCTATCGTCCAGTTCAATGCCAGTTTCCTGTAGCGCAAGCGCAATATCAATGCCAAAAACAGAAGCGAGAACGCCACCAGGAATATCTTCTCCCTGGCAGATACGGAAAAGTCATAGTGCCAGAAGAACAAGGTCTTCATCACGCGGGTGCTTTCCTGGATTTCCACCTTGTCTTTGCGCATGCGCCTGGCAATGGAAAGATTCCTCATGAGATTGGCGTCCCCAGGCATGTAGCATTCGGCCTTGCGGTAGTTCAATATGGCCCTGCCGATATCGCCAAGCCTGAAATAGATGTTGCCCAGGTTGTAGAAAAGAGGGCCATTGCGCAGTCCCGAATTTGCCTCTGCCTCCAGCAATTCAGCAGCCTTGCGCCACTGCGTCTGCGCAGCCTCGTAGTCGCTGCTCGCCAGGTCATTGCCAGCATTGAATAACTTGTCCGCCTCAAACAAGGCGGAACCGCCCGCCATCGCGGGTTGTGCATTCACAAAAGCAAATGACAAGAAAACCAGTATTGTTACCAGAAACATATTCTTTTTATGATTCAATCAAATGCAAAGGTCCTGCCTTCCCAGTCAGGATCTGGCGCAAGCCCCATTGCGTTGATGACGCTTGGCGCAACGTCTATGATATTGGCTTCATCCAGCACTTTTGACTGGAGATTGCGGTTGTAGAAGAACAGCGGAATCTTCATGTCCTCAGGCATTTCAGTGCCATGGCTGCGCTCATGCCCGCCATGGTCCGCAAGCAGGACCATTAGATAGTCGTCTGGCAAAGAGCGGGTGATGCGCTCCACGCAGTCCATGCTCTTGTAGATGGATGTGATGTACTCCTGCTTCATCCAGCCGTAGGCATGCCCTTCCTCGTCAGTCCATCCAAGATAAAGGAATGTAAAGTCTGGAATGCCCTGTTTTATCAGGGAGATGGCATCGTCAGTAAGCATCTGGTTGCTTTCGTCAAAGCCAAACACCTGCATCCTTATGTACCTGGAATAGCACAGGTTGCCTGGACGGGACAAATCGCGCAGCTGCTCCCAGTTGTAGAACATGGCGCAGTTCTTTTTCGCCGCCTTCAGCACCTCGCAAATGCCGTTCACAGGGCGGACCTGCGGCACGTAGGTGTTGGTGAGAATGCCGTGCCGCTGCGCGTCCACGCTGTGGAACAACGACATGTGGCAGGGCAATGTGACTGAAGGCATTACAGTCGTCGCATCGTAGGTGTAATGGCTGTGTGCCTCTAGTTCCTTCAGGAATGGATGTCCGCAGGCCTTCAGCCCGTCTGGCCGCATACCGTCAACAAGAATAACAAGTGCTTTCTTCATTGCAGTTCGGCCCCCTCTACCATTCCTTGCCAAGTATGCTTTCAGGATTGTGCCAGAGTATGTTCTTCATCTCCTCTTCGCTGATGCCAGAGGAAACCACGCCGCCGATTGCCTGGAACTCGTCGAACCAGGGCATGTCCGTGCCGAACAGGATTCTCTCGCTGCCAACAGCCTCGCAAAGTTGCTTGATAAGCCCTCTTTCGCCCGGAACAGCCGTCAGTTCCAGCCATACGTTTCCTGCGGATTCCTTGACCACACGCTCGGCATAGTCCCATTCGCCAAAGATGCAATGCCCCATGAACAACTTCGCCTTGTGGTATTTCTGCACCACATCCAACATGATGGCGCCGCCGTTGTAGGGACTGTGCCCCCAGGTGTGGAACAGCACTGGCAGCGACCTTTCCTCGGCGAAATCCAGCGCGTACTTGTACTTCTCGTCGTTGCATGGAACGCCATGGTAGTCGGCCAATATCTTCAGGCCGATTGCGAAGGGCGCCCACTTGTCGAACAAGGCCAAATCCTCCTTGATATTCTCCTGGAAATTTGGATTGATGGAGACATACATGCGCAGAATGTCAGGATAGCGCCTGCAAATCTCGCAGACTTCCGCGTTGCGCATCGTCCCGTCCAGCGCAAGGTGATGGGAAAACACCAGGTGCTTTATGCCGGCACGCCTCAGGTGCTTCACCATTTCCTCGGGCTCGCCACGATGGAAATAGATTGCGGGGTGCATTCCCATGTGTCCGTGCATGTCGTAGATTGGAAAGTCCACCTTTCCCGTGGTCCAAAGGGCCTTTGCTATTGTATTTTGCTCCCAGAGAACACTGCTCATAATTGCGCTCCTTTAAGTATGTTTACCAGATTTCCGCCTGCGATTTTGGCAATTGCCTCGTTGTCCAGCCTGGACTGCTTCAACTGAAGCATGGGGCTACCCTGGTCCATTTGCGGAAAGCCGCTGCC
>JAFYGL010000359.1 GCA_017543165.1 Victivallales bacterium
AGTCCCTTTAGTCCCTTTAGTCCCTTTAGTCCCTTCCGTCCCTTTAGTCCCTTCCGTCCCTTGTTCATCCTATAAAAAAATGAGATTTATAGTAAGTTTGCTTAAAAAGTGTAGTATTGATAACATCTTGTAAATTCAGTTTGCAATTATAGATTTCCCAATTAAAATAAGCGCACAAATAAATCAGCTAGCAGTAATTGCAAAAAAGAGTGCGCTAATGAGAATATTCATAATAGCATTGATATTGCCATTGATAGGCTTGCAGGCCAATGCATTGGAGTGGCTTGCTGGCAGGCAAGAAGGCGGCGTCTGGCACAATGAGGGCAGGGTGGACTATGTTTGCAGCCTTTTGGCGCTGGACTTGCTGGAGCGTAGCGGTGAGGCGAAAAATGCGGAGTTAGTCCGTGCAGGCCGCAGGAGATTGTCGCAGGCGGGCGGTTCAGGTTTGTATCCCACATTGGCGCGTTGCATAGCCACTGGCGGTTATGGGGACTTGTCATCGTATTTTGACAATGGCTTCTGCAATGAGGAAGGTGCCTTTCCTGATTTGCTGAGCACATTGTGGAGTTGTCATTTATTGAAGTTAAGGGAAGGCATTGATGCAAATTGGCTTGAGGCGTCCGTGAACTTCATATACAGGGAGTGTCTTGGCGGTTTGGACTGGGGGCTTTCAGGGGAAGGCAATCGGCGTCTAGGATTGTTTGTGCTGTGGCAGTTGCTTTTGATGGACGAGCCAATTGCATCGGAGGCATTGGATTACATGCATGGTTTGACGGCGTCGGACAATGTGGAGTTGGCTTTGCAATTGGGCATAATGTGCGCCTGCGGCGAATGGGAGGAGGCGCTGGCGTTGCGGGGCGAGTTGCTGTCTAGGCGCAATGGCGATGGCTCCTGGCCTGAGCAACCAGGTGCAGGTGGCGATTTGCTGGCAAGTTGTCTGGCACTGGAGGTGCTGGAGCCATTTAGCGTGGCAAGTGCAAATGCAGGCGCGGATTTGGATGTGCCATTGGATGCTGTGACATTCAAGAATGGAGAGATGCGATTCCTGCTGTTCAACAATGGGGATTATGCCGCAATGCCTTGTGTTGTGGATGTAGAATGGCATGATGGCAAGGGGCTGCTTTCCAAGGAGGCATTTGCGGTAGGGCGCATGGAGAGGCGCCATGCCTTGAGTTTTGCCGCAGCGCTTCCTGCAAATGCCGAGCTTGCCGTGATAAAGGCGGATGCGGCAGGTGTTTCTGGCGATATGGATTGGACGAACAACGTCTGCCATGTGCCGCTGGGCGGGAATGTCGTTCATTCAATGGAAATTGGCCCTTTGCTAGCGGCGGGCAAAGATGGAGCGAATCCCTTGTTTCTTGGCGCGGGGATGGGTGTGGTATTGACTGGCGCGATAGCGCACAATGGGCAATGCAAAGAGGAGGCCCTGTCGTGGGAATTGCTGGACAATGGGGAAACGCTTTGCGCGGGCAATGGCCATGGGCCTTTGGAGGTGGAGTGGTTTCCATTGGAGGGATGGCATGAACTGGCGTTGAAGGCGCAATGCAATGGCATGGAGAAGACGCGCAAGGCCAGGTTCGAGGTAGTTTACGATGCCGCTGTACTGAAGACATACAAACTGGAGGTGCCGCAGGCCTGCGACAGTTTTGGCGCCAGGGAATACGTGGTGATACAGGCCTTGTCTTCCTACACGGAATGCGATGTGGAAATGCGGATTTATTCGCCGCAGGGCGTTTTTCTTTGCAAGGCGGCGGAAGATACCTTGCGTGAAGGATATTGGCAGTGGCATACTGGCGATTGCAAGCCAGGAATGTACAAGGTGGAGGCGATATTCCGCAAAGGCGGGATTGTGCTTGCCAAGGCTGAAAAGGACATTGAGATTTTGCCCACATTCCAGGTCAGCGACTTGAAAATAGAGGAGCCAATTTTTACGGGAAAACTGTATGAACGGCAGGATTGGCGGGAGAAGTTGACCTTTAGTTGGAATTGCGTTGCCAATGTGCAGCGTGAGGCAAGAATCGAGTGGCGCATTGAGGATGTCGAAGGAAGGCCGTGTGCCTTTGGCAGTGGCGAAATGCAAGTCGTGGCAAATACGGGCAGGCTTTTGCAATGCAGTTCTGTGCCTTCTGGAATTGGGGGCAGGTTTGATGCATACGGTGCGCATACGCTGCGGGCCAGGCTGACATCTGGCGAGGATGGCGTGGAGGCAAGTCTGCCAATCAACGTGTTGAAGCGTCCAGTCATCAGCATACACAGCACGGTTTCGCCTAAGGAGATTGATACAGGTAGCAACATGCTGCGCACCACAATAAGGCTGGAGGGCGACGCCAGTGGATTCAGGGGCGAACCAGCCAGTTTCGGTGTGGAGGAAGAACCTATAATGTTGCATGGCAACAAAGCCGCCATCCGCCTGGTTGATGTGCGTGACGCATACGGCAATCTGGTGGAGGAAGGCGTCTTGCTTTGCTCAGTGCCGTATGGAAAGTTGAGCGGCGGCGTCTCCTTGTCGGAAGCAGGTCGTGTGCAGGGGGATTTGCTGCGCGTGCATATCAGCAACGGCATTGCTGAACTGGAATACAGCGTGGATGAACTTCCTGTTTCTGGCAAGCAGCCAGTGCCAATCTACATAAGTGTCAGGAAAGATGGCACGAATGAAATGCTAGGGAGTGTCGGTGTATTTTTTTAATAGTGGACAGTGGACTGTGGACTGTGGACTGTGGCCTGTGGTGGGGCGCGGGGCGAAAAGCCCAGTACTTTTCTGCGCCGCACGCTTTACCGCGCGGCCATTGGCCGCGCGTCAGGACGCGTGACCGCCATCCGCACCTGGCAGGCACAACACTATCCGCTGGCACCCAGCATCATCACAGACCACAGTCCACAGACCACAGCCCACAGACCACAGCCCACAGTCCACAGTCCACAGTCCACAGACCACAGACCACTGTTAAAGCGAAAAAAGAGGAAAATAAGCATGTATAGGGCATTATTCATAGCGTTTTTATTGTTGGCGGGCTTGCTGAAGGCGATGCCGCGTTTGATTATGGCGCCATACGAGTGGCTTCCAGAAGGTGAGGCAGTTGAGTTGTGGGCGGTGGCGGAGGGTGAGCGAGACGCCTGCGAAGGCTGGGACTACAGATGGGACATCACTTTGCCTGAAGGTGTCTCCAGGGAGGTGGTGCGTGGCTATGTGGAAACGCAGTTTGGCGATTATCTGCTGGACGAAAAGGCGTTTTCTCTTACAGGCAAGGTGAATGACGGATGGTCCATATTCACCAGGCAGTACTTCAGGAACAGCACGGGTGTGTCACCAGTGCGCATTCAGGCAACATTGACATTGACTGCGCCTGACGGGCGCACTGTGACTGCCAGCCGCGTGTATGAATTGGGGGCGAATGCAAATGACAGTGCTTTGCAGGCGATGGAGAAGCGGCGGAAGTTTGCCATGCTGTCAGGCCTGCATTGGTTGCAGAGGCGGCAGCGTCCAAAGGGAGGCTGGCCCTGCGAGATATACAGTCCAGCCGCATATTGGGGTGATTTGTTTGACTACAAGGAGATAGACGAGATTCCCGACTGGGAAGGTGTTTTTGTGGATGAGGAATTGGTGGATGTGGTGGAAGTCATTCGCGAGAGCGAGTATTATGACAATTATCTGAGCATGGTGGCCAGCGCCTGCGCACTTTGGGCATACGGCAATTGCGGATATGGGCTGGACAATACAGTGGACAATCCATTTCTGGGCACGGTGCGGGCAGGTTTGTCCCACATAGGCCGCCGTTGCAGTACGTTGTTGCTGGCGGGCTTGGAGGAGATGGGGCTTGACGCCAACAGGAATGGGAGGGGCGCGGCCCTGGGCGAAGACGAAAACTACCGCGGCTATGTGCAGCCAATGGCAATTGCCTCGCTGATGGCGGTCTGCCCGCCCAATGCGGAGATTGCCTTGCCAGAAGGCAAGGTCACGGCAAAGGACCTGGTACAGGACGCCTTCGACTATCTGGGGTGGTGTTTGTTTCACTATGGCAAGTCGTCCTGGCCCTACAACTACAGGCGTGAAGAGGGCTTTGACTTGTCCATAGCGGGTTGGAATATCCTTGCGCTGGAGGCCCTGCCCAACTGGGGAATCACCGTGCCTGCCAGCATAAAGACTGAAGTGCTGCGGCTCCTGTATAAGAACGAGGACATTGCCGAGGGCGGCTTTGGCTATTCATCGCCAGAGGCAAGCAAGACCATTGCGCTGACTGCGGCGGCGGTAATGGGGCTGTCCCTGGCCTCGAATGTGGATTTGAGCAGGGATGCAAGCCATCTCTGCCCCCAGGAAAAACGTGCCGCTGGCGAACTTTATTTGAATGCAATGGGGCATCTGCCTTCAATAATCAAGGAGCAGGCTGTTTTTCTGGATACAGGCTATTTCCAGTGGACGCTTGTACGCATGCTGCAATCCGAGAAAATACGTACAATCGTGTCAGGTGATGACATTATCGACTGGAGATATGCCAGCGCTGAACAAGGCGGCTTGTGGGACAGGATTCTTTCATTGCAGATGTATGACGGGCACTGGATGTTTCTTGAGGAGAAATTTGGATACGGTTACTACAACGATGAACTGGAGACGGCATACATGCTGCTGTCGCTGTCCAATGAACTGGTTAGGAGGACTTCCGTCATCAGCGATTTGAACGTGGTGGCGCGTGTGCCGCTGGCGGTGGGCGAGGGGCTTGTGCATACTGACTTCGCGGACATGGAATATTCAGGCGACGAGGCGCAGCTTTCCTATTACATGGCGCAGTGGGACCAGGCAAGCCCATTGACCTTGAGCATGGATTATGTTCTGCCTGAAGGTGAGGCGGGTGAAGAACTGGTGCTGAAGGGAGTGGAGGCGATGTATGTGAATGTGCTGGGCGAACCAGAGAGTGTGGAGGGCGGTGCGCAATATGTCACCAGAACTGGCGAGGTATTTGGCCTGGAACTGCTGGTGCCGCCAGAGGCGGCGCTAGGCGAGAATGTGCCTATTGTGGCAAGCGTGCGGCTTCCAGATGGCGACGGCTTCCAGATGGCAACATTGACACCAGGCGAAAGCGAATGCGTGCTGGAATATGACGCGCCTGTGAAATGGACAAGTCTGCAATTATATCCAGAAAACTCCGTTTTGCCAGAGATGGGTTACAAGCCGAACTTGACTTCGGGCAGGTGGATTGCGACTACTGCATCGCAGGAGGAAGGGCGTGTCCGCCTGCACAATGCGCAGGGGCGTGCATTGAGAGTTGCATACGCTGGAAACGGCGATGTGAAGGCATTGGTGTTTCATATTTCGTCAGAATATTCGTTGCTGTTTGAAGTTGAAGGAGCCGTGCTGGCAAGTCAGCCCTTGGATGAAGATGCTTTCGGTGGCATAAGCGAAATGCAGCGGTATTGGAATACCACTGGAATGGAGGCGGGAACATACGGTGCGCGGGCTGTTCTGCTGAGGAATGGTGAAGTGCTCTTGGAGAGGAAGGCGGACATAAGATTGCTGGGCAGCGAGGACTATGAATTGCAGGGACTGGTTGGGACGAGCAGCGATGTGTATTTGCTGGGGGAGGATGTGGGCATAACATCCACGGTCATGCGGATAGGCGGGGAAAGCACTTTGGACCAGGCGGAGATAAGCCTGGCAATCGCCAGTGAGGATGCCGATGAGATACTTGGCGCATGGTCTATTGACAATCTTGGCGAGGCCTCGTTTTGGCAGAAGGGATTTGCAATGCGTGCTGCCAGTCCAGGAATGTATGTTGTAGGCCAGAGTGTGGCGTCCCAGGATGGGCGTATCTGGTATGCAAGCACGGAATATTCCGTGGTGGCGGCAGAGGAAATGGAGCCAGAACCCGAGGATGGGCCTGGCGGAGAGGAAGAAGAACCAAAAGAGGAGAAAGACGATGAGCAAACGGGCGAAGAGGATGACTTGGGCGGCAAAGAAGGAACCGATGCGGATGGAGATGATGGAGGAGGGCAAGATGAGCAAGGAGATGGAGCAGAGGATAATGGGGTCTCCGGGGATGCAGGAACTGATGAAACTGGTGAGGACGGGACAGGTGACGGTGAGAGTGATGGTGATAATGCCCAGAGAGGAAGACGAAGAAGACGACGGGAAGGGGGAGGAATAGGCTCTTCTTCCGATGAAGAAGCAGAGGAGAATGAGCAGGACAATTCCTCCAAGATTGTGAATCATCTTGGAGGAGGAGTCCGTGTGATTACAGCGGGTACGGAGGCGGTCCATGAGGCAGAGGAATCCGTGCCTGCTTCGGGCGGGGCCGCAATTGCGCCTCTGCGGGCAGGACGCATTAATGACATAGCCGCAATTAGACAGAACGAAATGGAGCAGAAAACGCAAAATATAAAGAAGGCAGAAATAAAAGCAGAGCATTCGAAGAATGGCATTGTTGAAATGTCAGTGCATAGCGAATATATGATAAAATCCCTGGAGAAATTGCGCCTGGCTGGGCTGTGGAACCTGTATGGCGGTGGATGTCGCATTTATGCTGGGAAGGCCAGTGTGGCGGATGCGTACAAGGAAGTGCCAGTCTATAAGTCATGGCACAATATCCTTGAACGGCATCGCCTCTTGTTCCCCTTGTTGCTGGACAAGGCGATTCTCTGCGAAGGGAATCTCACTGTGTCCAGGGGCTGGCTGCTGAAAGGCGGCATTTACTATGTGAAAGGAGATGTGAGGATATATGGCAAGGCCTCTGGCCCCATTACACTGCTTTGCGAAGGCAAGGTGATATTGCGTGGCAGCGGAACATTTGAGCCGTGCAGGGAGAATGTACTGGTGCTGGCGCGAAAGGGCGTTTTCGTCCTGGGGGAGAGGGCTACTTACAAAGGCGAACTGTGCTCTTTGGAAAGCGAGGTGCGCATCCTTGGTGATTGGCTGACATTTATGAAAGGCGGCATTTTCGGTCGCCGCATCGGCGTGTACGGCAGCAACAATGCATTTTTGCCAGTACATGATCCTGAGGGTGAATAGTTTTTATTATCCACAGATTTCCACAGAAAAAACAGTGGACAGTGGGTTTTAGTGGAATACTCTGTTCCCCATGAGGGTAGGCAAACAAGGAGCCGCGTAGCGGCGATGGAAGCTAGCCGTGGGTGGAGCGAGCGCCGCAGGCGCGAGCGAAACCCACGGAT
>JAFYGL010000360.1 GCA_017543165.1 Victivallales bacterium
CTCGTCTTCGTCGCCATAGCCGTTCATGACCCAGGAAAAGTCAGGCTTCTCCACGGATGCGCTTACTTTTTCCTTGCCGCAGGTGGTGTCCAATGTGTATTTGCCGACCTGGTTCACGCCGTTTAGTATGCGGGTGCAATCGCCTTCGGCAAATGTCCAGGTCCCCTTCTGCTTTTTCCCGTCGGGCGCGGTGAGGACGTAGTCCACCTTCAGTTTTCCAGTTTTAAGTTTTTCCGCCGCGTCCTTTGGCAGCGCGGAAAAGTCAAACGAGGCCTCCAGGCGGTCAATCTTGTCATTGCGGCCGATGTTCACCCCGTTGAGTTCGATGGAGTAGGCCTGTATTTCCACGTTTCCCTTTTCCTTGCAGAGCGCCAGGTACTGGTTGCGTATTTCAAGCGGAGTGAGCGGGCGGGAATAGATGGCGAAGTCATCCACTGCGGTCATGAACTTGTGCTTGTCCTCGTAGAACGGGCTTTTTATGCCTATGAAGGAATCTGCGTTGTTGTGTGCCATGATGCCCTTGGACATGCCGACCTTGGCTGGCAGGGCGGTTTCGCTTATGCTTTCGCCGTTCAGGTAGAATGTGAGCCTTGCGTCATCCCATGTGGCCGCCAGCTGATGCCAGTCTCCCTTGCGGATTTTGGTGCGCTGGACCGCCACGCGGCCAATGTTCCCCCATCCCTGGGGCCCTTCTGAGCAGCGCCAGTCGAAATAGACCGTGTCTCCGTATTCGTACATCTGGTATTCGATCCACTTGCCATTGTCCTTCACCATGATGTGGGCCAGGGCAATGTTCCCCCTGTTTGCGCCGTCCGTCTTTGCGTCGCCTGGATTGTAGTCCATTCCAGCGGTCCAGAGCATGAGCGTGCCCTTGTGCGGGTCTACATTCCCTTCCACGTTGTAGCGCAAAGCCTCTCCAGCTTCAGGCTGGTATGCGGGATTTCCGTCAAAGCCGATTACTCCTCGAAGCCCCAGGTTCACGTCCCTCATGGTGGTGGAGAACTTGTCGCCCTTTGCGAAGTTGGCATTTACGCTGTGCTTGTCAAAGGTGACCAGGAAAGTCAGGTCCTTTGCCTGGCTCTTTTCATCCACGGTGCGGCTGATGTACTTTGCCTGCCCGAATGCCAGGCAGCAGGCGAACAATGTTGCGAACAGGAGGCTTCTTTGTTTCATGCTATAATTCCTCAATTAGATTTCAATGGTGAGGTAATTTCAAAACATCCAGTGTGAGCGCCTTACGGCGCTCACTCAAGTTGACCAACTTGTGTGTTTTCGTCTGTTGGACAGCCCCACAGGTTGGCCAACCTGCATGGGATTACCTGGGGCTTTACCCTACTAGTTGGTCAACTTGTGTGAGCGCCGCGACCGCGCTCACACTGTATGTTTTGAAACTACCTCTGGTGTGAATGGATGCCTAGTCTTCGTCCTCGTTCAGGAAGAATTCAAAGTCGTCGAAGAGTACCTTGCCAGGTGCCTTGCAACCTGCGCCCAGTGTCACGAGTATGTTGTCGCAGTCCTTCCACTTGCCAGTGGTGGGTATTTTGTATGTGAATACTATGCGTTTCCATTCAGTGCAGTCGCCTGCCTTGAGTTTGCCGCCCTGCACGCCTGTGCCGAGGAAGCGCATGGTTGGCTTTGACTGGCGTCCCTGCATGCTGAGTGAAATGTCGGTGTTCGGGGGCAGGCCGATTGCCTTTGCATAGACCAGCAATGTGTATTCCTTGCCGCTTTCCACGGGGAATGAACGTAGGAGGCACCCGCTTTTGCCCTCTGGGTTGTCGGCAGGTATTTCCAGATATGCCGCGCCTTTGGCCGTATGCCCGTCCTCCCTGGTGTGACCGAGTTTTACCTTGGAGCCAGTGGCTTTCCAGTTGCTCCAGTTCAACTGCGAGAAGTCGTCCTTGAATTCCTTGCTGATGTCGATTTCCTCCATTGAGAAGTCGTCGAAAACAACTTTTGCGTTTGGCGCACTGCTGGCCGTTACGAGTATTTGTACTTTATTGGAATTTTTTGATGCAGTGAAGTCAGTTGAAAGTTCAATCCATTCATCGTTGAGTGCGATTCTGGTGCCGTTTGTTATGACATGGAGGTGCTTGTCATCCTTGAAAGCCTGCACCCCGATGCTGCCCATGGCCTCCAGGTCAGGCGTCAGGTTCCTGGCGCTTATCTTGATTCTATAGGTCTTCCCTTCCTCCACTGGGAGTTTCTTCAGGAACGAGCCGCTGACGCCTGCCTTGTGCTGGGCCTTGAACTGCATTTCCGCGGCACCTGGCGCGCCCTTGCCTTCCGCTGGATTGTGCTTGAAGTCTATGCTGCCGCCTTTGTTGGCCCATCTTCCCCAGGTCAGTTTTTCAAAGGTGTCTGTTGTCTGGGCGTTCAGGATTGTGGCTGCCATCAAAAATGCGAATGTGGCAAACTGGAGAATATTTTGGCTTTTTTTCATTTTGGCTCCTTGGTGTTTATGCTATTTGATGCAACAAAAATCATTGTTTTTTCTCATTGTAACAAACAATATCCTGTTTGTCAAGAGTTGCCAGATATATTTTCTTGTTGAAAAATCATTTGCTTGTCTTAAATTATGCGCAATTCATCATTGCATTGCAATTTTGCGGTGTACCTTGTAAAAAATTAA
>JAFYGL010000361.1 GCA_017543165.1 Victivallales bacterium
CAAATTAAAAATCATGTCAAATTAAAAATCATGTCAAATTAAAAATCATGTCAAATTAAAAATCATGTCAAAAAAAATTGCGTTATTGTTTTTGTTTGTCGCGTTGGTCGCCTCGGCGGCGCAGGCGCCATTTGCCGCATTGCATCATACGGAGCTGGCTAAGCTGACCGAGGAGACGCTAGTCCCGATATTGCTGGATGAAGACTGGCGTTTTGCCCCTCTGCCTGAAGATGGTGTCTGGCAGAATGGGCCAGCGCAGGGCACTGTGTTTCAATTGAAGGGGCAGCAGCTGAACCTGGACCAGTTGACGCCTGGTAAGAAGAAGTTAAATGACCAGTTGATTTTGTATAATGTATTCCAGGCGCAGTCATCTGGAATAGCGGTGCTGGGGGCTGCTGCGGACTGGTGGTTCGAGGCCTTTGTCAATGGCGAACTCTGTTTTTCCACATTTGACAAGGGAAATGGCATAGACGATTTTGCTCCAAAAATAAACAGATTTTACATACCAGTCCGTAAAGGCAAGAATCTGCTTGCCATTCGCGTACGCAGAGGTGCCGCCCCTACCTGGCAATTCGGGTGCGGCGCAGTGGCGGGCCTGGCGCATGCATTCCCCGCGCTTAAAAATGGCCCTTGGCTTACACATCCAGACAGAGACGGCATAAGCGTGCGTTTCATCACGCATGGTGAGGTGCCAGCGGGCGTGGAGTATCGGCGCAAAGGCGAGGCTGAATGGAATGTGGCATGGGACGAGGCAGATGGGCAGATCCGCATGGCTGACTTCCATTGCGTGAGCTTTTCAGGATTGGAGCCTGGCAAATATGAATACCGTATTGTGATGCTGGATCCTTTGGACTTCAAAATCTCAATCCGTTTGCCCGATGTCCACAACTTCACGGTTGTGCCAGATGACAATGCCACGGCAAGCTTCCTTTTCACGGCTGACTTGCAGTTCCCCGCAGAACGGCAGCGTAGTATCCTGAAGGCATTTTTCAAAGCGGCGGATGTCTCAAGTTGCGACTTTGTTGCGTTTGGCGGGGACATTGGTAACAGTTTTATCTTCAAACGTTGGCTGGATGTTTTCCTGCCTGAAACCTATAACGCCAAACCCGAGGGCATGCCTGTCGTTCCAGTACGCGGAAACCACGAACTGCGCGGCAGGGAAACAGGGGATTATTCCAGGTATCTTGGTATGCCGGACGGCAGAACGTATGGCGTGCTTCGTTATGGGGACACGGCATTTCTGGTGCTGGATTGCCTGGAATGCGGTGTGCCTGGAGAGCGGGGCGCGTCCATGCTGAATGTCGTGGCGGACCGCTTGCTGGCGCGACAGAAGGCGTTTCTGGAAAAGGCGTTGCAATCGGAAAAGTGGACCAGTGCGCGCCGCCGCATTGTACTGGCTCACAGTGCGCCTTATTCCCATAATGCGAGTTTCATCACAGGCAACCTGAAGGCGATGGTGGATCCCTGGTTTGCGGGAAAGAATCCACGCAGCAAGGTGGATTTGTGGCTATGCGGGCACATCCACCGCTATCGCAGGGGCATTCCTGGCAAGGCGGAGATTGCCTCCATGACGAAAAAAGACAAACCGATTTCTGGCGAGAACTA
>JAFYGL010000362.1 GCA_017543165.1 Victivallales bacterium
CAAGGACATATTCCCCGCTGCCCGTGGCGAATTTGTCATCCTTGCAGTATTCCTCTGCGCCGAAGGCGACGAATTCAAAAGTCCATTCTGGCATTTCGTCTTTTAGCAGGCGTGCCAGTTCAATGAGAGCGGCAGTTCCGCTTGCATTGTCATCTGCTGCCTGCTGCAAGGGCGCGGCGTCGTAGTGCCCGCCGAATACAGCCCTGTGCTTGCCAGTGTCAGGGCGCACTGCCACAACATTGTAGGAAGTATGCGGGAATGTATCCGCCTCAATGGAAAGAAAGAATGTGTGACGCTTGTTGTTTGCCAGGTAGTAGGCACCTTCCTCTGCGACGACGGCTGTGCCCAGCTTATTCAATTTTGGCGAGCGTTGTATTTTGGTGCTGGGTGCGCAGGTGGTATGGTAGTCTGAATCGCTGATGAATACGGCGGCTGCAGCGCCCAGGCGGTCCAAATCTTCGGCTATGCCGTTGCGCCCGCGAATGTCCGCTCCGTCTGAAAAGTACTCCACTATGCAAAGGCGGTTTTCTACAAGCCAAGGGGAAAGTTTTTTCAAATCATCTTCATTTAGCCAAAGTGGAACATCCTTGATTTTGGCGCTGCGAGAAAAGAAGCAAGGCAGTGCGCCAGGGACAGGTTTGCCTCCATTGTCCATGTCCAGGAACTGCATGCCTGAGAACTTCCAGCCAGTGGTTTCAAACGGCTCGCGAATGACTTGTTCAAAGCCAATTGTCTTGAACTGCTCCTCAATGTAATCCACTGCGGCAGCTTCGCCTGGAGAGCCAACATGCCTGCTTGGAAGAATGCAAAGTTGCTGTAAATGAGAGGTGAGATTGGTGACAAGAGTTGGCATTAAGAATACCTTGGACAGTGGACTGTGGACAGGTTGATAATGAGGCAACCTAGAATGTGCTTAGGTATTCGCCTGACTTGTGCAGCAGTGCGAGAAAGTCTGGCAGCAGTTCGTCTGGATACCTGCCATAGACCATCTCCCAAGTAAGGTTTCCCTTGTATCCATTCTGCCTCAGGAGTGCGAATACATTTTCAAGAGGAAGGGTTCCTGCGAAGGCAGGCTGGTGCAGATCGGAACTGGATTTGTTGTCATGTATGTGGGTGCATACGACGTATGGCGCGAGGCTTTCCACCAAATCCAGCACATTTTCCTTGTAGCTGACGTATGCGTGTCCAGTGTCCAGGCAAATGCCAACATTTTCCTTGCCGAAACGCTCCAGCAGTTGAAGCAAGTCCTCCGATTTTGCGGAAAAACGGTCTCTGCCATTGTCATCTTTTCGGCATGTATCATCGAAGAGGTTTTCAAATGCGGGGAATACGTTGTGTTTTGCGCACAATTCAACAATTGGCGCCATTATCTCATAGTTTTTCTGGGCTGCCAGTGAGCAATCGTAGTCGAAACCCTTTTCTGGCCATTCATCGGCATGCAGTACAAAATATTTAGCTCCAAGGATGCCTGCTATTTCCACTGCGCGGGGCGCAGCCTGTTTGAGCAAGGAAATGCCGTCTTCCTTGTATCGGAAAAATGGACAATGGCTTTGGTGGACAGAGCAGCCATTGGCATCGAATAATTCCCTTGCCTGCCTGGCGACTTCGAGGTAATCATCGCAATTCCAGGCGCTAAGGAAATCAAAGTCCAGGAAGCCTGCATTCTTGCAGAGGAAAAGCGCCTCTTGCAGGGAGCGCTTCTCTTCTGAGTTGCGCTTGAGTTGGACGTATCCGATATTGATGCCTTGCTTCATATCAGGAAATCCCGAACATCTATCCAGGCATCTCCGCGCTTCATGTATTTAGGCAGTAAACTGCATGGCTCGGCGCCTGCACGCTGCGCCACGGCAATCTTCTCCGCGTCATCAACATCACAGAAGAAATGCGCCTTCACGCCGAACTTTTCGTTGAAAAGTGTTGCAGTGCGGCGCAGCAGCTTTTCCGCCTTTCTGATATAGGCAGGATGGCAGACGAAGTTGAAGAAAGGTGTGCCGTTTACAAGCAGGGCGTATGCGTATGCCACAATCGTGCCCTGCTTGTTTTCCGCAACCATTACAATGCCGTTTCCATTCATTGCCTCCTGGTAGATTAGCCTGAATTCAGCATACCATGTGGTGTAACCGATGAAGTTGTGGTAGTCGTTGTAGCGTATGACATCCTGGAACAGGAGGAATTTGTCTATGTCGAACTGGTCTTTTCTTTCGCCAGGGCGGATATTGGCGATTTCCGTACCCCTGAAGGCAGTTTCTGATTCCTGTTTGAAAGTGCTATTCTTGCAGTAGCACATTACGCCCACTCGTGCGCCATTGACGGTTTCAAAACCAACCCTCCTGTAACTGTCCGCCGCATATTCCTTGCCAGTCACGCAGTTCAGCATCCTCATGTCGTCGCACTTGTCGGCCTCTGCCTTGAATGTCTTGAGCAGTTCTTTGAGAATGCCGCGCTTGCGGTAATTGGGCTCTGTGGCGATGTTGCCGAAGTTGCCGCGTCCAGTCTTGGGCGAGTATGCAAACCAGAGGCGTCCTGCGGAGATGCCATCCACGTCGGCAATGAACCAATGGTCTTTGATGGCAGGATATTCCTTGCCTTCACATGTGGCGCGTATGTAGCTTGCCCAGCCAGAACCATAGAAGTTGGCCAGCCCACCCAGCCCCGCGAATGAGGCCAGAATATAGCTGAAATAACGCTGGGGCATTTCCTCGGGCGCCTTCCAATGCCAAATGCGTAAAGTTTCTCCAGTTGCCAATACTTTATCAGCTACAAGTTCCATCTCTTTTCTCCTTTTGTTTTTGGATGGGCCTTATTCTTTTTCCCTGACGACTGACATCACATCCATCAAGGACAGGGTCCAGCCTTTGGGCTTTGCAACACGGCCTCGAACAGATACCTTCACATTCGACTTCCATCCATCCAGGCTGAAATGCCTGCTGGCAAGGCAGCAAATGGGTTTGGGCCTTCCGTTCTTGTCCATGAAGCAAATCACGTATGACGTAGCAGAGGTTGCATATTTCCCCAGGGGATAGATGTAACCGCTGTAGGTGACGAAACCTTGTTCGGCATCTGCCTTTTCCTTGGCGGCCTTCTCCGCCGCGATGCGGGCCTCTTCCTCGGCCTTTGCCTGCGCCGCCTTTTCAGCAGCGGCCTTTTCCTCGGCGGCCTTGACCTCGGCAGCGGCCTTTTCCTCGGCGGCCTTGGCGTCCGCGGCCTCCTTCGCCGCCAATGCCAACGCCTCTGCCTGTGCCTCCAGTTCCGCCTTCTTTGCCTGCGCCTCCTTCAGCACCTTTTCCGCTTCTGCGGCCTTGTCAGCCGCTTCTTTCGCCTGTTCCTCCAACTTCATGCGGCGGGCGTCTTCCTCTTGCAGTTTTTCCTCGGCCAGCTTGCGCTGCTCTTCCAGCTTCGCACGTTTCGCCTCTTCCTCCACTGCCTTCTCCGCTGCCAGCTTGGAGGCCTCTGCTGCCTTTGCCGCTGCCAGTTTGGCGTTCTCTTCAGCCTTGGCGAACTTTATTTCCTCTTCGCGAGCCTTGGCCTCGGCCTGCTTGCGCTGCTCCTCGATTTCAGCCAGGTGCGCCTTTTCAGCGGCTGCCTTTGCCGCCTCAAGGTCCGCCGCCTTCTTGGCTTCTTCAGCCTTTCTCTTCTCTTCGGCCAGCCTCTTCTCGTTGGCAAGACGTTCTTCCTCTGCCTTCCTCTTCTCTTCGGCCAGCCTCTTCTCGTTGGCAATGCGCTCGTCTTCCAGCTTCTTCTGCTGTTCGGCCAGCTTCTTCTGCGGTTCGGCCAGTTTCTTCTCGTTGGCAATGCGTTCCTCTTCCAGTTTCTTCTGCTCAACTTCCAGCTTCTTGGCGGCCTCGCTACGCATCTTTTCTGCCAATTTCATCTCCTGCTCGACCATGCGGTTCTGTGCCTCTTCCGCTGCTGCCTTGGCAGACTTGGCGTCAGCCTCGGCTTTTGCGGCGGCGGCCTCGTACTGGCGGCGCTTGGCCTCTGCCTCGGCTGCCTTCTTCTCAGCGGCCTCAGCCTTGTCTTCCTCTTCACGTATTCTCTTTTCGCCTTCGTTGATACGGGCAGTCGCCGCCGCAATCGCGGTGGTTTCGGCCACTGCAACCAAATCAGGCTCGTCATTTTTCTTTTCCGCTTTTGCTTCCTGGTCAAGCTGGACGTAGGCGGCGCTTACCCAGGCGGTGCATCCGTCTGGAATCTTGACCTGGCGCCAGTTCACGGCACGCCTGTCTGAAACCTGCAGCACTGTGCCTCTCTTGATTCTGTGGAAAATTGTGAACACCACTCCCGGCCCGCAATACAAGGGGCAGCTGGCGGCAGTGACCTCGCCTTTTTCATTCAATGCCTCGGCGGGCACCCATCCAGTGAAGTCACCTTTCAGCGCGACCTCATACCATTCGCCACTGGTGCTCACGATTTCCAGCTTATCTCCCTTGTGGTATGTGCCCAGGCTTTCAAAATGCAGGCCTGGCCGCGCCCTGATGGTGAGTTTCTCGGCGGTTACCGTGCCTGTCTTGACATCCTGTGCAAAGGCGAGGGTGGATACGCAAAGCAGCGCAATTAGAATGTGTCGCATCATGTTTTTCCTGGATTGTATGTTGTTGATGTCTTATTTGCAGTGCTTGCAGGCGGTGCAGTCATGCCCGTCCCAGCAATAAGTGCAGAGTTTTTCACGCGGCAGGCCGATTGCCTTGATCAGGTCCTCAAGCCCCTGGTAGCGAAGCGTGGTGAAGCCCAGTTCATCCCTTATGGTCTCCACCATGCGGGCGTATTTCTTTGACTTGGTGTCCAGGTATGGCCTGATATCCACGGTGGCGAACCAGGCCTTGTCCTTTTCGTCGTCCCCTGTCAGCTCATAGCCTTCCACTTTGGCAATCGCCCTGACGCCTGCCAGTCCCTTCATGCCGTTGGACTTGGAGAAGTTCAGGTAGCGGCAATTGAACAGAATAGGCGGGCATGCGGAACGTACATTGACCTCCGCCGCACCCAGTTTTGCCAGGCGCTGGAATGTATTGCCAAGCTGCGTGCCGCGCACGATTGAATCCTCGCAGAACACCAGTTTCTTGCCGTCAATGAGTTCTTTTACAGGCAGTAGCTTCATGGTGGCGACGTGTGCGCGTTTCAGCTGGTCGCTGGGTATGAAGCTGCGCGCCCAGGTGGGCGTGTACTTGATGAATGCGCGTTTGTATGGTATCTGCGATTCCTCCGCATAGCCCAGCGCATGCGCCACGCCTGAATCGGGAATGCCCACCACGGCATCCGCGTCCAGCGGCAGTCCAGCTTCCTGTCGCTCGGTGGCTGCCATTGTGCTGCCGCAGCGATAGCGCACGCATTCCACGTTCTGGCCTTCGTATGTGGCCGCAGGGAATCCGAAGTACACCCAGAAGAAAGAGCATATTTGCATCTTGTCCCGTGGAGGCAGTATCTTGATTATGCCTTCGACAGTCACCAGCACGGCCTCGCCTGGCCCCAGTTCGTATTCGACATTGTAGCCCAGGTTCAGCATTGCGCAGGGCTCCATGGAAACAGCGCGGGCGCCAGATTTGCAGCCTACGAACACGGGGGTCCTTCCCATGGCGTCCCTTATGGCGTAGATTCCCTTGCCCGAAAGCATCAGCATGGAGCATGAACCATCCACAGATTCATGCAACGTGCGTATTCCATCCTCGATATTTGAGCCTGTGGCAACTATTGTGGCTGCCACTTCGTTGGGATTGACGCCTTCGTTGCCCAGTTCGGAAAAGTGGGCGTTCTGCCTGGTGCAGGCCTCGTCCACCAGCGCATCAAGATTGTTTATGGCACCCACCATCACTGCGCCGAAAGTACCGAGGTGGGAGCGTACCATGACGGGCTGGTCGCCTGTGTCGCTTATGCAGCCAATGCCAGACGTGGCGCCGCGCAATGCCTGCAAATCCCCTTCGAATTTGGCGCGGAAGGGCGTGTTTGTGATGTCATGAATGAAACGGCGCATGCCGTATGCGCCGAATGTCATGATGCCGCCGCGCATATTTCCCAGATGGGAATGGTAGTCGGTACCGAAGAAAATGTCATTAACGCAGTCTGTAGAGGAAACCGCACCAAAAAAACCGCCCATGTTTGTTCCTTTGTGTTGTGATTTTATCCACAGGTCTCTCTGATTGTATTTTATCTGAGATAATCTGTGGAAAACAGTGGATCAATTAGAATTCCGCGCTCATCGGGGCGCGTGGGAATGGTATGACATCGCGGATGTTGCCCATTCCAGTGCAGAAGCGCACCATTCTCTCGAATCCCAGGCCGAAGCCCGCGTGGGGCACGGAGCCGAACCTGCGCAGGTCCAGATACCACCAGTAGGGTGCCTCGTCCATGCCCAGTTCCTTGATTCGCGCCTGGAGCACGTCCAGCCTTTCCTCACGCTGGCTGCCGCCGATGATTTCGCCAACCTTTGGCAGCAGCACGTCCATGGCCGCCACGGTCTTTCCATCGTCGTTCAAGCGCATGTAGAATGCCTTGATTTCCTTTGGATAATTCATCACCGTCACAGGTCCGTTGAAAATCTGTTCAGTCAGGAAGCGTTCATGCTCGGACTGCAGGTCAATGCCCCATTCTGGCTTGAATTCGAATTTGTCGCTGTGCTTTTTGAGTATTTCAATTGCCTCCGTGTAGGTAATCCTGGTGAATGCCGCCTGGGACAGCCTTTCCAGGTCGGCGCGGATGCCTTTTTCCACCCGAAGGTCGAAGAAGTTCAGTTCTGGCACGCATTTTTCCGTCACTGCCAGGAGCAGCGCCCGCAGGAAATCCTCCGCCAGGTCTGCATCGTCATGCAAATCGGCAAAGGCGATTTCAGGTTCGATCATCCAGAACTCGGAAAGATGCCTGGTGGTGTTGGAGTTTTCAGCGCGGAATGTGGGGCCGAATGTATAGACGCTGCCCAGCGCACAGGCATGTGTTTCCGCCTCAAGCTGGCCGCTGACAGTCAAGTTCGCCTTTCTGCCGAAGAAGTCCTGGCTGTAATCTACTTTGCCAGTCTCCTTGTCCCTGGGCGGGTTCTCCAAATCCAGGGTTGTGACCTGGAACATCTGGCCTGCGCCTTCGCAGTCGCTGGCCGTGATCAGAGGCGCGTTGAAGTAGAAGAAGCCCCTGTCCTGGAAGAACTGGTGTGTCGCCATGGCAAGGGTGTTCCTGACGCGGGCCACTGCGCCGAACGCATTGGTGCGTGGGCGGAGATGCGCCACTTCGCGGAGCCTGTCAAAGGAGATGCGTGTCTTCCCCAGTGGATATTCCATCGGGTCGCAGAA
>JAFYGL010000363.1 GCA_017543165.1 Victivallales bacterium
CCCGAAATGACCGTAGCTTGCCGCCTTCTCATAGCACCAGCCATTGCCTGGATATTTCAGGCCTAGCCTGTCGATTATCGCGCGTGGGCGGAAGTCGAACAACTTGCCTTCCTCAAGCATTGCGGTGAGTTCTGCATCATCCGCCTTGCCTGTGCCGAAGGTATCGACCAGGAAGCTCAATGGAGTGGCGAGGCCGATGCCATAGGCGACCTGGATTTCACAACGGCTGGCCAGACCTGCCGCCACGATGTTCTTCGCGACATAGCGTGCCATATAGCTGGCTGAGCGGTCAACCTTGGAGGGGTCCTTGCCGGAAAATGCACCGCCGCCGTGGCGTCCCATTCCGCCGTAGCTGTCGACGATGATCTTGCGCCCTGTCAGCCCGCAGTCGCCTGTGGGCCCTCCGATTACGAACGAGCCAGTCCCGTTGATGTGGCAGTTCTTTCCGCAGAGGTCGAAGTCCTTCAGCAGTTCAGCTGGAAGCACCTGCGGCACAAGCTGCCTCACGAATTCCTCTACCTTTCTTTCCGCGCCTGGAGTATGCTGGTGCGCGATGACAAGATTTGTCAGCGCCGAGGGTCTTCCGTTTTCGTCATAGCGTATTGACACCTGGCTCTTGGCATCTGGCCGCAGAAAGTCGGCCTTGCCTTCATGGCGCAGCTTTGCCATTGTCTCGACGAGCCTGTGGGCGTAGTAGATTGGCGCGGGCATGAGCTCGGGCGTCTCGTCGCAGGCGAAGCCGAACATGAGGCCCTGGTCCCCTGCGCCCTGGTCGTCGCTGACGTCTGTTGCATTGTCCACGCCTGCCGCAATGTCAGGTGACTGTGCATTTACGCGCAGCTCGATCTCCACATCGTCCGCGGAGAAGCCCAGTCCTGGCTCGTTATAGCCGATGCGGCGTATCACGTTCTTTGCTATGCTTTTGTAGTCAACAGCTGCCTTGCTGCTTATTTCACCTGCAATGAGGAGAAAATCCGTCGAGGCGAGCGTTTCGCAGGCCACGCGGCTTTCGGGATCCTCTTTTAGAAGCGCGTCAAGTATGGCATCTGAAATCTGATCGCAGACCTTGTCTGGGTGTCCCTCTGACACTGATTCCGAAGTGAATACTCTTGGATTTTTCATTCTCATCGTCTCCTGTTTCTTTATGTCTTTTTTGAGGACGAGACCATAAAAAAAGGTCCCAGGAATACTCAAGGGACCGTTTTCAGCGTAAAAAAAAGCGAGCTTTTTTTGCTTATGCCACATCGCCATTACTGGCAACCACCTTGGGGCTCACTGTCAAATGCGACCTAGGTTGGTAGGAATGTCCACTTTCGTGAAAGTCCATCTTGATGTATGCAGCTTAAAATAACGCGACATGCCTGTTTTTCAAACATCAATGCCGCAAATACATAAAACGTGCCGGCAGATGCTTGCAGCACCGGCTTGATTGAACTGCCATGGAAAAAACAAAGTCAGCTATGGTTTCATTCAAAGAGAAACCTTTCGAACTCCAGGGATTTGCGGGCGTCATTGTCCAGCTGGACTTCGTCGGCACCATGGCTGATGTCCCGCCAGACTTTGATGTCGCTTCCCACTTTTCCTCCCATTCTGACAAATGGCTCCATAACCACATTCCCCGTATATTGAATATCATGGAGGGCGGCGGCGATTTCATGCCACGGCATGCGTCCTTTCCCTGGAACCATTCGGTTGCATTCTCCAGTATGAAAATGCCCGAGAAGACCTTTGGCCTGGCGGATTGCACCGCCGATGTCACTTTCCTCTATATTCATATGGAAGGTATCCAGCATGACTTTGACTGCAGGGCAATCGACTTCCCTTACAAATCTGCAGCATTCCTCCGAAGTGTTGATGAGATATCCCTCAAAACGGTTCAGGGCTTCCAGGCAGTAGTCCACGCCGCATTCTTGGGCGACATGCCCGATTTTCCGTACATTTGCCACGGATCTCGCCCAGTCTCCCTGCTTGTCCACGGGTTTGGAAAAATCAACTGGCCAATAACTGTAAATCCCGCCTCCAATGGTATGAATGTCCATGATTTCCAGGCGTTTCAGCAATTCCGTAAAAAATGCTTCCGCATTGTGCACCACGGCAGGGTCTGCGGAAGCCAGATTCTGCATGGCCGAAGGGCCATGCCCCGCGGTCAGAAAAATGCCATTGTCTTCTGCCGCTTTTTTCAGTTCCAGGAGTTTTGACTCCGGGTATTGATTTATTGGAGTGCAGGCGATTTCAAGGCAGTCGAATCCCAATTTTGCGACTTTTTCAATGTATGGCAAATAATCCGCCTGCCATTCCTGCTCCCAATAAGCATAGTAGATTCCGTACTTCATCCTCGTCCTCCGTAATTATGCAGGCAATTTATGCATTGCAAGTTGTTATCCTCCACAGCGCCTGAGCCAGGCAATCGCCAATTGTCAGCCGCAAAAATTCCACGTTCATTGTCATGACGAGGAAATTTCACGGCAAATCACAACATTAACGGGACCTGCAGGGCGTGTGATGCAATGGCATAGCCTGGCATTTTCCCACACGTCCTGCAGGTCCCGTTAAAAAGTCATACGCGCTTTTATACGCCTGTACAGTCAGTTGATCTTATTGCGCAGCCACTGCTCAAGTTCGGCAACTGGCACGCGCTCCTGCGTCATCGCGTCGCGGTCACGCACGGTGACAGCATTGTCGTTCAGCGAATCGAAGTCGAATGTGATGCAGAACGGCGTGCCGATTTCGTCCTGGCGGCGGTAGCGCTTGCCTATGCTGCCAGTGACATCATACTGCGCACGGAAATTGCCGCGTATCTTGCGGAACAGCTCCGTTGCCGGTTCCTCCAGTTTCTTGCTGAGGGGCAGCACTGCGACCTGCACTGGCGCAATCCTTGGATTGAAATGCAGCACGACGCGGGCGTCCTCGTCCATGCCTTCC
>JAFYGL010000364.1 GCA_017543165.1 Victivallales bacterium
AAAGCACGCGCGGCTCAAATCGCAACAAAACATCTCCAAAACTTCAACGCACCTGTATTCGAATTAAATCAATTAAGTACTAGTAGTTTCTACTTGAGCGGGCGCCCCTCGGCGCTCACAACAAGCAACTGTCCAGCAAGGATTTTCAGGTACTTTTATGAAAATTGAAAAAATCAGCATCTACCGCGTGTGCAACCCAATCAAGCACCCGTACACCACTGCCTTCGGGACGCAGAACGCCTTCAATTCCATACTGGTCAGGCTGGAATCAGAAGGCATGTCAGGCTGGGGTGAAGCGGCGCCAGGGGGCGGCCCTTTCTTCTCATACCAGACAGACAAGACATGCTTCATGATTTCACGTGACTTCATTGCGCCGCAGCTGCTTGACCGCGAAATATCCACGCCTGAAGAACTTCAGTCCATATTGGCCCCTATTCGGGGAAACGAATTCGCAAAGGCTGCATTCGACACCGCCTACTGGGATTTGATGAGCCGCATGCAGGGCATTCCATTCAAAAAGGCCATCGGCGGCACAAAGCCCCTGGCTGAAGTGGGCTATTGCTTTGGCGTGCTGTCCAACTTCGATGAACTCATCGCGGGAATAGACCGTGTCACCAAGGCGGGGTATCCCAGGGTGAAACTGAAATTCTGCCCTGGCTGGGAATGCGACATGCTGGACGCTGTGCGCAGCGTCTATCCCAAACTTACCATCCACATCGACTGCAACAGCGCATACACCCTTGACGACCTGCCAATGCTGAAGTCATTGGACAAATACAATCTTGCGATGATAGAGCAGCCTCTGATGCATGACGACTTGCTTGACCATGCAAAACTGCAACGGCAAATCGCAACGCCCATCTGCCTGGATGAAAGCATCTGCTCCATGCAGAACGCGCGCCAGGCCATTGAAATCGGCGCCTGCAAGTACATCAACATCAAGTATGCACGCGTCGGCGGCATTACGCCTTCCCTCGCCATACACAAGCTCTGCGGCGAAAACGGCATAGGCTGCTGGCTGGGCGGCATGGGCGAATCCTCCATGGGCACAACTGTGGTGGCGAATCTCTGCACCCTGCCATACGTGAATTATCCATCGGACATATCGCCAGCGGATAAATTCTACGTGGAAAACCTGGGGCAGCCGGTGCTTCTCACAGACAAGCCTGGCACATACACACTGCGGGACAAGCCTGGACTGGACGTGGAACCCAACCCCGCTGTTCTTGAAAAATACAAACAGGACGAATGCTTCCTATGAAATCCGCCTCTGAACTTAAACAAGCCGCCATCGCCAGCATAGAATGCCGCAAGGCGGAAATCCTGCAACTGGCGGACAATATTCTGCGCCACCCTGAACTGGGCTACCAGGAATACCGCACTGCGGAACTGGTGGAAAACGAATTCCTGAAACTTGGCCTGCAACCCAGGACGGGCCTTGCAATAACTGGCGTAAGGGCGGATATCGACAGCGGCAGGCCAGGGCCACGCATCGCAATCATCGGCGAACTGGACGCATTGCCAGTTCCAACGCATCCGTTTGCGGACCCCGCAACTGGCGCGGCTCACGCCTGCGGGCATCACGCCCAGATAACAATGATGCTTGCCGCAGCAGCGGCATTGGCGCCAATTGTGAAGGAGCTCTCTGGATCCCTGGCATTCATCGCAGTGCCTGCTGAGGAATTCCAGGGGCTGGACTACTGCCGACAACTTATTGCGGAAAAGAAAATCTCATACTGCGGCGGCAAACCCGAATTGATCAGGCTGGGCGTATTCGATGACATTGACGCGGTGCTGATGATTCATGCGGGGCATGACACCTTCGTGCCGGAAAGTTTCAACGGCTTCTGCATGAAGCAAATCGTCTTCGAGGGAAAGGCAGCCCATTGCGGTTTGAGCCCATGGGACGGCATTAACGCGGCCTCCATGGCACGGCAGGCATTGAACATGATAGACGCGCAGCGCGACACGCTCAAGGACAAGGACAGCGTACGCATCCACGGCATTATCTCCGATGGCGGCAGCGCCGTGAATGTGGTCCCCGCACGCGCAACCATGGAGATGCAGGTGCGCGCCAAGACGCCAGAGGCCATCAGCAACGCGGCGGCCATTGTGGACCGCTGCGCCAGGGCGGCGGCAATGGCATTCGGCGGCAAGGTCCGCATCTACAACATAAGCGGATACATGCCATATCGCTCCTGCCCACAACTGAATGACCTCCACGCGCAGAACCTGAAGGAATTGTGCGGAGGCACGCTAGGCAACTTCGGCCATCGCGGCTCCTCCACCGACATGGGCGACTTGAGCATGCTGATGCCAGCGCTTCATGCATACTGCGGTGGATTTTCGGGGTCGCCCCATGCAAAGGACTTTGTGGTAACCGACACTGAAAAGGCGTATATCCAAGGTGCAAAACTGCTGGCCATGGACGCAATTGAAATGCTGGCGGGAAATGCCGAAATCGGCAGGGAAATCGCCGCATTCCCACCTGTCATGGACAAGGCTACATACCTGGACTACAAGGAAAAAATGAGTTCAACAGAGGAATATTCCTACGAAGTGCTTGATTAGAAAGGAAAATCCTTTTTAAATCGCTCTCAAAGCTATTTAAAACGTCCCCTGCATAATGCCAATGACAGGAATATAATGTAAAAGTCAATACACATTCCGCAGAATATAAATCAATTGAGGCAATCGGTCTGTCCCATCTTTGCAGTGACTAAAGGGACTAAAGGGACTAAAGGGACTAAAGGAACCAAAGGGACCAAAGGGACCAAAGGGACCAAAGGGACCAAAGGGACCAAAGGGACCAAAGGGACCAAAGGGACCA
>JAFYGL010000033.1 GCA_017543165.1 Victivallales bacterium
CAACGTAATCACCATACTGAACAGAATAAAAAGGCAACCATACATCCTGCTCGATTGGAGGGATTCCGACACGGAGAATCTGTTCACTGGTGTTTTGTTTGACTACAGAATGGCGGGCTACCTTGCTGGTAAATACCTTTTGGAGAAATCATGCCGCCAACCTCTTCTCTTTACAGGCTACGTTCCAATCAATGTCCGTTTCAATCCAGCAGCCTACTGCCATCACAAGGACAAACTGATGATAGATGGCTTCAAAAGAGCCATGGACGAAGGCGGCATAGACCCAGAGACATCTGTAGTGGGCAGCCAGGAACTTTCCGCCAAAAGGCACTTGAAACTGCTGGGCGAACTCTGCCTCCACAAAAAATGCCTGCCAGACGGCTTCTGCAGCGTGTCGGACTATTACACGGTTCTCTTCATGAATGAACTCAAGGAGACATACGGCAGCCTCCCAGACGACATCGTGTTTTCTGGCATTGGCAACACTCCCTGGAGCAATGGTGACGCCGATATAAACTTCACTTCCGTTGACTTGAACATACAGGGGCTGGTGGACAATGTCTTGCAGCAGGCCGCCTTGCCAGTTGAAAAACGCCGCAATATCTTGGTTGAACCACAAATAATAATTCGCTGATTTTTTGTTGACAAAGATGAAATTTTACACAATCATGCCCTTCAGGGCGAAGAATCCCGACTTCATGGCAGAGGAATACATCCGTTTCCACAAGGAGACAGGGCTTTCTCTTCTTATGCCTTCAATGACAATGAATCCAGAGGGCGACACTCCATACGAGAAACTCCACCTTTTCATTGAGGCTTTCGGAAAACTGAAGGAAAAACTCCAGGGCACTGGAATAGAACTGGGCATATTGGTGCAGTCCCTCATCGGCCATGGGTGGACCTCCGCCTGCCCTACTGGCATTTTCCAGACCACTGTAAACCACCTGAACAAGCCAAGGGGAAGAATATGCCCTCTGGACCCGGGCTTTCTGGAATACTGCCGATTTGCCATCAGCAATCTTGCAAAATTCAAGCCTGCTCTTTTCATGCTGGACGATGACACCAGGCTTCTGGACAATGACAAGCTGGAATGCTTCTGCCCCCTGCACAGGGCAAAATTCTCAAAACATTACAGCCAGGAGGAACTGATTGAACTGGTGCTTTCCGCCAAGCCTGGGGACCCCATCCTAATGGAATTCGAAAGCGTAAGACGAAATTCACTCAGGGACTTCTGCCGCAACATAAGAGCGGCGATTGACGCTGTTGATCCATCGATACGCTGCGGCGTCTCAGGGCCAGGCAGGGAACAGAACATGTTCGGCGAAATGGCAAGAGCAGCGGCAGGGCCAAATACAAGACCCTTTGTCCGCGTTGGGAACGCAATGTACTTCGAGGGCAGCGCAAAAGCCCTGCCACGCAGGGTTTACCAGACACAAGTGCAGAAAATGGGCTGCCTCGGCGTGGAGGACATTCTTGACGAATCAGACACATATCCCCACGACTTGTATTCAAAATCAGTGTCGGGAATGCATTCCCACATTTGCGCCGCTCTTGTCAATGGCCTCAACGGCGCGAAACTCTGGATTGAGAACTTCATCAACGCCGAAGCGGGACGCCCCAACACCGCATTTGAGCGCTATTTCAAGGAATATGCGGGATTCTACGGG
>JAFYGL010000034.1 GCA_017543165.1 Victivallales bacterium
CATAACGGGGATGCTGTGGCAGACGGGATACCTCACCATAAAGGACGTGCGCAGGGGAATCACCGGCACGCAATACCGCCTGGATTTCCCCGACCAGGAGGTGAAGCAGACATTCATGGGCAGGCTTCTTGAGCTCTACGCGGGCTTTGGCCAGGGGCTGGGCCTTCCCTTCATAGAGAAGCTCATAACAGCCATGCTGAATGACAATCCCGATGCCTTCCTGACGCTCATCCAGTCGGTACTGGCGAACATAGACTACAAGCTGCACATAGCCGACGAGAAGTACTACCAGACCGTGTTCTTCATCGTGTTCATGCTGCTAGGCATCTGGATCGAGGCGGAATCCTGCACCAACGAGGGGCGCATCGACGCCTACATACGCACGGGCAAGGCCATCTACATCTTCGAGTTCAAGCTGAACAAGACGGCCAGAAAGGCGGTCTCGCAGATTGTGGACAGGCGTTACTGCGAGAGATTCCAGGGCTGCGGGCTGCCAATACGCATGATCGGCGTGAATTTCAATTCCTCCAAGGGGCGCATTGACGGCTGGAAGGAGCTGGCGCAGTAATGGCAATTACGTTGCTAAAGACAAAAAGTGCCTAGGAATTCTCGGCGCTGTTTGAGGTTGCACGATTTGGTTTCCTTAGGCCTCTGGCGTCCACATAAAATGGCAATTCCTTTACATTGTGAATTTAAAAACGGCGATAATGCATTACATTACAGCCGTTTTGATTTTTTTTAAGAGAGGCATAACAAAACAACAAATGGAGAATTGAGAAATGCGTTATGAATTGATGCGTCCGAAGCAGATTAGGGAAGCGATTGAGAAGCGTACGCCTGTGGTGCTGCCATTGGGTGTGCTGGAATACCACAGCGAGCATCTTCCCGTTGGAATGGACACATTGGCGGTTGTGCGTTGCGCGGAATTGCTGGAGAAGGAGATGGAGATAGTAATACTGCCTCCCTTCTACTATGGTTCATGCAGTTTTGCCGTTGAAAGCCCAGAGGGGCGCGGTTCTGTCCATGTGGATTCGCAGGCGCTGGTGCCGTTTGCGCGCCAGTTGTTCATGGGGCTCTTGCGCGTCGGCTTCCGCAACATCCATACCTTCGTGCATCACCAGAGCGAGAATTTCTCCAGCGGCATGCCCACTGATTTGGCATTCCGCCTGGCTTCCAAGCAGATAATATTCGAGTTCCTGGACCAGACCAAGGGAGAAGGCTGGTGGGGCAGCAACACAATGGCCGACTACTATACCGCACATGACAGCCTGGACGCAAACCCGTTCAACTGGATTCAGAACCATCCGCTGATGGACGATGAGATACTGAAGGCATATCCATTCGACCATGCAGGCGAGGGCGAGACCTCCCTCATGATGTCCCTGTGCCCCAACGAAGTTGACATGGGCAGCTATGACAACAGCAAGTGGTACGTGGAAAGCGCCGCCCGCGCCTCCAAGGAAACTGGAGACAGGGGCGTTGCCATGATTCTCAAGTACATGAAGCGTGTGTTGCAGGGCTGAGTGATCAGTGGACAGTGGACTGTGGACAGAAGGATAATATATTTTTTTAAGGAACTGACGTAGTATGAGTTTTTTGACCGATTGGCAGGGAAGGGAGCATCTTAAAATAGGAATTGGCACGGACCATGGCGGTTTCCAGCTGAAGACCAACTTGATTGCCGCGATGACCAAGCTGGGCTATGAGATGGTCGATATGGGGCCATACGCCTTGGACAACAATGACGACTACACCGACTATGCAGTCAAATTGGCGAAGGCTTTCGTCGCTGGCGAAGTTGATTGCGGCATATTGCTTTGCAAGAGCGGCATTGGCATGTCCATTGCCGCGAATCGTTTCCATGGCGTGAGGGCGGCTCTTTGCACCAATCCAGAGACAGCCGTTGCCAGCCGCCAGCACAACGATTCCAACATTCTGGTCTGCGGCGGCAAGCACTTGGATGATGCAAGTCTGCTGGAGATAGTGAAGGCCTGGCTGGCGACACCATTCACCTTTGAAGAGCGTCATGAGCGCCGTCTCATCAAGATTGAGAACATGGCAGTTGACGAGAACGCGGCATTGCGGGTGGCGGACCCGGAAGTCTGCGCCATAATGGAGCGTGAGCAGGCCCGCGAGAACCGCGGCATTGAGCTGATTGCATCGGAGAATTTTGCCAGCGTGGCAGTGCGCTGCGCCAATGGCTCCGTCATGACCAACAAGTATGCCGAAGGCTATCCAGGGCATCGCTACTACAATGGATGCGCACATGTGGATGAGGTGGAGAGCCTGGCGATAGAGCGTGTATGCAAACTTTACGGCGCGGAAGCCGCCAACGTGCAGCCCCATTCTGGGACGCAGGCCAACATGGGCGCGTACTTTGCGCTGATCGAGCCTGGTGACACCGTATTGGCGATGAGCCTGGCGCACGGCGGGCATCTTTCACATGGGCACAGCGTGAATTTCAGCGGGCGCACATACAACTTCGTGGGATACGGCGTGTCTCCTGAGACCGAGATGCTCGACTACGATGAAATCGCCAGGATGGCACGCGAATGCAAGCCACGCCTGATTCTGGCAGGCGCAAGCGCATATCCCCGCATAATCGACTTCGCAAGGATGCGTGAGATCGCAGACGAGGTGGGCGCGTATTTCATGGTGGACATGGCACACATCGCAGGTCTCGTGGCCGCTGGCGAGCATCCCAGCCCAGTGCCATATTGCGACATCGTGACCACCACCACCCACAAGACACTGCGCGGCCCCAGGGGCGGTCTTATCCTCATGAAGGAAAAGTACGCCAAGAAGGTGAATTCCCAGGTGTTCCCTGGAATGCAGGGCGGTCCTCTCATGCACACAATCGCGGCCAAGGCGGTTTGCTTCGGCGAGGCATTGCGTCCTGAATTCAAGACATATCAGCACCAGATACGCCTGAACGCGGCCGCCATGGCCGATGAACTGGCAAAGCAGGGATTCCGCATAGTGTCTGGCGGGACGGACAACCATCTGATGCTGGTGGACATGCGTCCAAAGCACACCACTGGCAAGGTGGCGGCCACTGCGCTGGACTTTGCGGACATCACGGTGAACATGAACATGATACCCTTCGACCCAGAGAAGCCATCTGTGACCAGTGGGCTGCGCATTGGCACGCCTGCAATGACAACACGCGGCATGAAGGAGGAGGAGGCACGCCAGATTGCCAGGCTCATCACCCGCGTCATTGAGAACATCGGCGACGAGAAGGTGTATGCCGAAGTGGCGGAGCAGGTTCATGCGTTGACGGACCGTTTCCCGATGCCGCAGTTCCTGCCTTCATGGCTCTAAACAACGAGGAAGAACATGCCGTATGTGACTGTATTGCAGGATGAGGAAGGCGGGTACGATACCACGCCTACCTACTTGTTCGACCAGGCGGAGCAGTATCGCGAGAATCCCCATGAGGCGGCGATGACATGGTTCGCCCAGGCGCACTATGGCCTGGGCGTGCATTTTGGCGTGCATTCCCTTATGGGGCGCGGTCACGATGTGATGAAGACCGAGGGCATAAAGCACGAGGACTACAAGCGTCTCCAGCAGTCGTTCAAGGCGGAGCATTTCGATGCCAACGACCTGGTGGAGTTCGCCATAGCCAATGGAATGCGCTATGTGGATTTCACCGTGCGTGGCGCGGATGGCTTCTGCCTCTACAATTCGGCCATTTGCGGCTTCAACTGCGCCTCCTCGCCTGCGAGAAGGGATTTGCTGGCGGAACTGGCCTCTGTTTGCGAATACCATGGCATTGGCTTGTGCCTTACCTACTGCCATGGGGCGGACTGGAGCCACCCGCATTCGCCTGAAACGCTGGTGGATGTGGAGGAGGGCATACAGGAATATCTGGATTATGCGGCAGGGCAGCTCAGGGAGTTGCTTACGCAGTATGGCCCCATTGCGGCGGTATGCCTGGAGGGCATAGAGCATCTTGGCAAGCCAGGCTATGATTTGGCAGTGTGCGAGGATTTGTACAGCATGATACGGCATTACCAGCCGCAGACCTTGATTGCATACCAGCATGGAGCAACTGGCGGCGAGGATTTCTTCTTTGTGGAAAACGAGGAGCAGCGGGAGGCCAAGGCTGGCAAGATTGCGCAGATGAGGGTGCCGCTGTCACCAGGGCGTTTCAGCTACGCCCCCGAATTGGCTGGCAGGCATTTGAAGGAGCAGGATGTCATGGACAAGCTCAGGGCGGCGGACAAGCAGAACTGCTGCCTGCAGGTGTCCACTTGCCTGATGCCAGACGGATCGCTGGATTTGGAAGATGTGAATACCCTCCTCTCTGTAGGGCAATACATTGAGAAACACGGCTTCCCCAGATAGGGGGCAGCCCTTTTGGCGGGCATGGCTTATGCGGGCGCTCCGCCTAGGTGGCATAGACTAATTTAGGAGATTTCATGGACAGCAATTTTGGGCTGGATGACAGTTCGATGCCTCGTTTGAGGCCAATTGAGGGAAATGCTTCATCTGGAAGCGGCAATACCACCAACAATTATTGCCAGCAAGCGCAGCAACCACCTAAAAAGAGTGGCTGCCTCAAGGGGGTTCTGGTCTTCCTGCTCGTGGTGTTCATTGTATTTGCGTTGCTTGGCGGCCTGATGGTGCTGGGCATCTACGGCCTTGGCGCCGTTGTTGCCAGTTTGGAGGACCTTGACCTGGAGACGGATAAAAAGGTCAAGGAAACTGTGCGTATTTCAGGTGACGTGGAAAATCAAGTCGCTGTGATTGATGTGAAGGGCATCATCGCCAGGAGCAAGATGTCTGGCGTGGCCTGTTCCGAAAGGATTGTGGAACTGATTGACTACGTCAGGGAGAACAAGGAAGGGTATTGCGCTCTGATAATAGACATGGACACGCCTGGCGGAGAAGTCATCGCCGCCGATGAAATATACGGCGCCTTGCGCAAACTGAAGAAGGAGGACGAGAAGTTCCCTGTTGTCACTTGCATGCATTCCATGGGCGCCAGCGGCGGCTACTATGTGGCGGCGGCAACGGACTATATTATCGCCAACAGAATGACCTTCACTGGAAGCATAGGCGTCATCATGTCATCCTACAATATCAGCGATCTGATTGGGAAAATCGGTATAAGCGAGCAGGTGTTCCGCTCTGGCGACATGAAGGACATGATGAGTCCAACTCGTAAAATGACGGAAAAAGAACGCATTTATATGCAGAATATGATAAATGCAACGTTTAATGAATTTGCGGGCATAGTTGCGAACGGGCGTGAGGCATACAAGACTGCGGAGGATGTGAAGGCGGCGCCCTTTGGCGATGGCCGTGTCCTGAGCGGTGCCGAGGCATTGGAATACAAACTGGTGGATGAATTGGGCGGTTTTGATGAAACAGTGAAATACGTGCAGGAAAAACTGGGGTTGGAGGACAAGCCGCAGATTGTGCAGTTGAACAATAAAATCAACTTTTTTGACAGTCTGATGGAGATGCGGGACAAGTTGCCGTTGCAGTCAAGCCTGGTGCCTGGCAATTCCTTCATGGTGAAGGCTGGATACCTGTATTTCCTGCTGCCCACAACCACATTATGACATTTAGGAACGGGAGAAGATGATGCGTTGCAAGTTGCTTGCCTCATGGGTGTTGCTGGCATTGTTTGTGGTTGCCGACACGTATTATCCCAAGAACAGCCTTTATGACAAGGCGGACCCCATTGCGTCGGACAGTTATGTTGAAGGCGGCAGCATAGTGGAGTATGTGGGGCCTTCTCCCAAGAGCCTGAACTATTATCTTGACGGCAGTGTGCAGAGCGGCAGGCTTTTCGACTTGCTGTTCGAGCCGCTGATAAGCATCAATTCCCAGACCTTGGAGTATGACAGGTGCATTGCCAGCAAGTGGAGCATTTCCGACGATGGCAGCGTGTTCACGTTCTGGATAGACCCCGAGGCCCGTTGGAGCGACGGCAGGAAAATCACCGCGGATGATGTGGTGTGGACGTATAATGCGGTGATGGACCCCAAGAACATGACTGGCTCCGCCAAGGTGAGTCTGGAGAGATTGTATCCGCCTGAAGCATTGGAGAATGGAGCGGCGGTGCGTTTCAAGGTGCGTCAGGTTCATTGGGAGAGCCTGGGCGCGGCAGGCGGCTTCCCGATATTGCCGAAGCATGTGTTCGATGGGCAGGACTTCAACAAGGTGAATTTTGAGTTTCCAGTTGTGTCTGGTCCCTACAAGATAGAGAGTTTCAAGGAAGGATATGCTTTGACTTTGACGAGGCGCAAGGACTGGTGGCGCAAGAACTGGGCCTCGGTGCGTGGCTCGTATAATTTCCAGCGTGTGGTGAACCGCTACTACAATGACAGGAACAATGCCTTTGACGCGTTCCTGAAGGGTGAGATTGATGTGTTTGCGGTATATACGGCCAGCCAGTGGCATCAGATAGAGCAGCGTGTCAGGCAGGTGAAGAACAACTGGATAGTGAAACAGGCGGTGCACAACCATGCGGCGGTGGGGTTCCAGGGCTTTGCAATGAACATGAGGCGCGCGCCCTTTGACGATGTGCGGGTGCGCAAGGCGATGGCTCTGCTGCTGGACCGCCCCACCATGAACCGCACCTTGATGTACGACCAGTATTTCCTGCACAAGTCCTATTGGGAGGATTTGTATGACAAGGAGCATCCATGCCCCAATGAACTGACGCCATTCGACCCCAAGGCGGCATTGGCGCTGCTGGGCGAGGCTGGCTGGAAGGTGAATCCAGACACGGGCGCACTGGAGAAAAACGGAAAGCAATTCACATTCACATTCCTGACCAGGGAGGGCACATCGGACAAATTCCTGGCGATATACGACCAGGCCTTGAAGGCGGTGGGCATAAAGATGGAGATACGCAGCAAGGACTGGTCCGCCTGGATGAAGGACATGGAGCATTTCAGTTTTGACATGACCTGGGCGGCCTGGGGCAGCGGCCTGTTCAAGGATCCTGAATCCATGTGGGCCTCCACCGAGGCGGAGCGTGTAAGCGGCAACAACATCTGCGGTTTCAGGAATGCGGCGGTGGATGCCCTGATAGAAAAGCAAAAAGGCATATTCGATGTGGCGAAGCGCCATGCCATCTGCCGCGAGATAGACGCGATTCTGTTCAAGGAGTACCCATACGTATTGTTGTGGAATACGGACACCACGCGGCTGCTGTACTGGAACAAGTTCGGTGTGCCGCCCACGGTGCTGGGCAAATACAGCCGCGAGAGCACAGACTACTGGTGGTTAGATGAGGACAAGGCACAGGAACTGAAGGAGGCAATGTCTGGCAATGTGCCGCTTGCCCCAGAGGAGAGCGAGATTTACTTTGACAGGGTATTCCACTCTGTCAAATGAGAAGTGGACAGTGGACAGTGGACAGTGG
>JAFYGL010000003.1 GCA_017543165.1 Victivallales bacterium
CTGTCCACTGTCCACATGCAATCAGTTTTGTATGTAATAGAATATCTTGTTGACCATTGTTTCCTTGGTTCTGGAATCCACATGCCCGTCGCTGAAGAGGATGTTTGCCCGTCCGTTGTGTATGAAGTTCATGTAGAATCTGCTGTCGCTGGCACCAGTCCATTTTTTCCCTGCGGTGCTGCTGCTGGAACTTAATCCAATGTAGGCGTCCGAGCCGTCGGTCATCATGAGGAGGTTGCTTGGCGTGGTGACGTACGTTCTAGTGACTGGCGGATCCCAGTTGGGGCCGCCTTCCTTGGGACCATACTGCGTGTGGTAGTTGTAGGTGGAGTCCCAGGCACGGGCCGCGGGTGAGTAGAACTTCGGCTCTGGATCGACAGAGGGGCAGTGCAATATGGAATTCATGTCATACACTATGGAAAAAGTGGAATCCGTGCCGTTTATGACTTTCCAGAGATATTGGTTGTTTACAAGGCCGGACAAGGACATTGGATGGGAAGTGTTGTTCATGTAAATGTCGCTAGTGCTTCCCGCTGGCCTCACGGTGAAGCGCCAGTACCAGTCGTTGTACTCGTCGGCATACATGTTTATGGTCAGGCCATTGGTCTTCAAATTGTTCGTGCAGGAGATTGCTCTCGCCTTTTCGCGTGCCTTGCTCAACGCAGGCAGTAGCATCGCCGCAAGAATTGCAATGATTGCGATGACAACCAGCAACTCAATCAATGTGAAATTACGCTGTTTCATTTCGTTTTTCCCTTTCTCTTTTTTTTGTTTTTCGTATATTTGAACAATGTACTTTGCCTTATGCGGAACCCCTTGCCACAAGCGTGGGTTGCGGTATTTGCGGCTTGTATTCCGTGCCCATAATCTTGGAAATGAGCAATTCCATTCCCTGCTGCCCAAGTTCGCAGAAGTGCTGGTGTATGGAGGTGAGCTGGGGCCTTGCCAGCTGCGTTATCGGGTTGTCGTCATAGCCGATGACAAATATGTCGCGGCCAATTCTGCCATTGAGCCCATGGACGTTCAGTTCCTGCACCAGTGCGAACGCCATGTAGTCGCTCTCCGCGAAGAAGCCTGTGGGCTCGCCTTGCCTTATGTCGGATATCACCTCTGAAAAGTCCTGGGGCAGATATATGGATGAGCCCTGCGTCTGCACGCCTTTTGCCTCCGCGGCTAGACCATTCTTCTCAAGATAGGCTTTGAATCCATTCATTCTTGCCAAGGCATAGTCGCTCATGGATTGCGGCAAATTGGAATTGAGGTGGTGCAGAAAGATGAAACGCTGGCATGCCAGTTCTTTCAGGCGCCTGGCTGCAAGCATTCCGCCGTGCTGATTGTCAATCTGCAAATGCTCTATCCCTGGAACAGTGGTTTTGTGGAGCATTACCGTGCAGCCGCCTTGCTCGCAGAACTTGGTGACGGCATTTTTGACTTGGGTAGAGCAGGCGCTTGTTATCGGATAGGTCAATATGCCGCTGCTGCCGATGTTCCTGATGTGCCTGAGGAACTCAAGGTAGTTGTTCTGGCTCATTCCAAAGTAGAACGAGCACTGGAAATCGTGGGCGGCGGCCGCCCTGGATATGCCCACCACAAGTTCCGTTATCAGGTATTCGTGGTAATAGGGCAGGAACACGCCCAGCGTCACATCCTTGCCCCTGGCCAGCAACGATGCCGCGTTGTTTCTGCGGTAGTTGAGGCGCCTCATCGCCTCTTCAACCCGTAGTTTCGTGCGCGGGCATACCATCTGGTCTGGATGGGGATTCAAGGCGCGCGAGACAACAGAAAGGGAGACTCCACAGTCCCTTGCTATGTCCTTTAATGTGATTGTCTTCGTCTGGACACTCATTGGCTCGCCTGTTTTAGGATTTCATGCATGTCACCGCTAATTATACCAAAGAAAACCGTTATCGCAAGCGCTTGTGATGAAATTTCTTGGCATTGGCAAAAAAGGTTAAAAGGGAGTGTCAATGGCGCAAAAAAACTCGGATATTTTACCTTGCAGACGATGTTATTTCGGTTCAATGGCGGTGTCCCATACCTCGAGTTCGCTGATGGTGGCGCTGTCATTCCAGGCAGGACACTTTATCCACTTGTCTTGGAATGGACCGATGAACAAATCATTGTATTTTGGTGTGATTGGCGGCATGGGACCTTCGCCTATGAGTTCCCCGTCCAAATAGCCTCGAACAATCTTGCCGTCCCATACTGCAGTTGCTGTATATTCCTTGCTGAAGTCCAGTACCTGTTTGCTGTTCAGCAGCGCACCCTCTTTTTTGATTGGGTGATAGAATGTGATTGCCAATTTGGGTTGTTTGCCGCCATTGATTGTGAATGCCAGAGACGCCAGACTTGATGGCCTGAGCATGACCAGATTTTGGGGAACTTTGGCTTCAGCAGATTGCGCCTCAATACGGAATCTGAATGAAATTGCACCCTGCTTGCCTGCCAGCTTGTCCGCTGGGAAGCGCACTCCGCTATTTTCGCTGCCGAAGCGCAGCGCACCATTGTCAATATTGCCTTTGACATCGGCAAATTGCCCGTACACTGGGATTTGCCTGCCTTTGCTGAAGTCGGCATGAAGCGTCAAGCCCGCAGGCCTGATGCGGCAGTATGCCACTCCCAGCCATGGTATGTTGTTTATGGGCCCATTGCCTGTGTTGACTAGGCGCAGTGTATGCTCTCCTGCCTCAAGCCGCTCCATTGGAAGCGGGTATTGGCGAACGCCCCAGTTGTTGTCTGGAAAGTCAACTTTGCCAGTGAACACGCTCTGCCCGTCAAGTTCTATGGTGACTGGCGCCTTGCTGTTGGCTACGTCATCGCACATTGCCCCCAGTTCAAGGACTGGCGCCTGCATTGCCTTGTCCAATTGCAGTTTGACGTTCATCTCGTTTTTGCCGCTGCGTGTGCCGTAGATGATTCTTATTGGCTCGTTCATGTGCCAGGAACTGCGTAGGACACCGCCAGAGAAGGCCTCGCCATCGGAGAATGCGGTGCTTGCCTCTGGATTGAATGGAGCGGCAAGCGCAGGCCTGACCTCGCGGCGCAAAGGCTTTGCCGCTGGCAAGGCCTTTACCAACTTGCGGCCTGGTATGTTGAAAGCAGCATCGTCTCCGCTGCTTAGGTAAAGCTCAAGATGCCTGTATATCTCAGGTATTTCGACAATGATTCTGTCGCCTTTGCGTGTGAACGGCCACTCCACCATTTCATCGAAATCGACGCTGAATAGATATGCCTTCTTTGTGGCAGGAGCAAGGACATCCAGCGTCATGGGCCTGCCTTTGTCAGGACGCGCCTCCGCTACCGAAGGAAAGTCGTATGTGTTCTGCAATGGCTGCAAGCCGCCTTTTGCCCGCAGAGACTGGAAGTTCAGCATTTGCAATTGGATGCCCTTTGCCTTGCCATTGTCCTGTCTGTATGCCTCGACTAGCACACCAGACGGGAAATTGTCCGCCTTGAAAATGACATTGTCATTGTAGGCATTGGCAATTTTAGCCAGCAATGCGCTCCACTGTGGATTGCGCTGGTCTTTCCATTCCTGGCCTGGCTTGATGAGGTTCGTGTTGTAGAAGTGGAAGAAACTGCAGCGTTCAGGTGAACCCGCAAAATATACAATTCTCCCTTTGCCGACTTTGCGTGTAAGGATGCCAGGATTGGAACTGCCGTCCTTTGCGATGAATGAGCCAAGTGTCTCCACATCCTTTGCGATGTTCTTCAGTTTTATTATGCGCTTGGTGTAAGGAAGTTGCCCCGTTGTGTTGCCTGTTACGGGATTGGCCTTGGGAATGTCCAAAAACTTGCCTGACGGGATTTCGCCCGCATAGTCAAAGCCCAGCAACTTGGCGGCTGCAAAGTTTTCCAATTTGCTGCCGATGTCATCCGCCCTGGAGAAGTCCCCTGATGTGATGAGAGTGCCGCCTGCGCGGACAAACTTTTCAAGTTCCGCCAGGCCTTCCTTGGTCCATGCCTGGGCATTCATGGCAATGACCGTGTCTGCTTTTTTGCGGAGTGCCATGCCGTCCTTGAAATCCATGTCGGTGATAACTCGGTATGGAATGTTATTGTCTGTTAGCGCATTTGCCAGTCCCATCATGCCCAGTTCCCATTCCGAACTGCCGAAGGCGTTGAAGTTCCTGCAGTTTGAGGAGCAGAGTATCGCCACATTTGCCGCTGGATGCACATCTGTCAGCAGAGCCTCGTGCTCCACTTCCCATTGCAGCAAGGGCCTCCAGCCAAAGTCCTGCTTGCCAAGTTGCCACCACCACTGGCGTGTGCCTGTGAAAATGCCCAGCATGCCAGTGAGCATGTCGGCAAAACTGTCCTTTCCATAGAACAGTACCCAGGGCGCATTGCCCGTATGCTCGGCGATGCCGTGCAGGAATTTCAACTCGAATATCACAAGAGGGTGGTATTTTGCGTAGTCCAGACCATGGGTCATGCTTTCAAGGCCCACGGAATCCGCGTATGTCGCTAGATTGCTTGGTTCCAGTGCAAAGGAATAGTAGTTGTAGCTGGTGGTGTTGTTGCACTGGTACGCGGAGAACACGGCCTGGCTGTTTAGGCTCTTGAGGAGCCTGCGGCACTGCTGTTGCCGCTCCAGTACCTTTTCACCGCGCCATTTGCGCCAGCGCCTGAGCGCTTCTGGCTGCCTTTGACCCCAACCCTTGAACTGCCCGTTCGGCGGAAGTTCATAGCCTGTGTCCTTGTGAAATTTGTCTCGGCATGAGGCACAGCCGCAGAGATACGGTGCGAAGAACTGTATCTCGTCTATCATGATGCCCTCGCAGGGTGCCTCGGTGAGCAGGCGCCTCAGGTTTGCGAACCAGACTTCCCAGAAGTCGTCGTTGTTGATGCAGGTGTTGCCTGTGCCGTAGGTGTTGGTGTCTGTCTTGCCTGTGTTGAGGTTGATGGCCGCCCAGTCAGGATGCTTTGCCAGAAGGGCCTGCGGCACCATTGTGCAGGTGACATGGTGCATCGTCTGCATTCCATGTTTATGCACGGCCTGGAAGAATATCCTGGTGTCACGTATGATCTGGTCTATGGGACGCCTTGACTCCTTGTTTGCCTCCTCTGGCACCAGGTCGATGATAAGCATGCGATACTTGTCTCCCAGTACCATGTTGAAGCCTGCGTCCTTGTACCACTTCGCCTCCTTGTCCGCCGTTGCCTCGGTGATGCCCTTTGGCACATAGAAGAAAGCCATGCGATACGCCTGTAGACGCTCTTTGGGCGTTGGCAGCAGTTGGTTTGGCAAATTGCTGCGGAAGTCCTGGAACCCGATCACATTGTCCCTGGTCTCGTAGTATTTGTCATTTGCAAAGAGAGATGCTATGACGCCGAAGGCAAGGAGGATTATACGTTGGAATTTCATAAGCTGTTTATGTGAGCGCCGCTTCGGCGCTCACTCAGGTTGGTCAATTTTACAGAGTAAAGTCCCTGACGTTCCGCTCTGGTTGGCCAACCTGTGCTTTATCCAACAGGCAAAAACAAAAAGGTTGGTCAACCTGAGTGAGCGCCGCTTCGGCGCTCATATTGGAGGGTGTGCATTACGGTGCCCAGAATGTGCCGCGCTTTGCGCCATAGTGGTTGCTTGCCCACCAGAGGTCTTCCTGGTATGAATATCCGCTGCCTGGCAAGCCACACTTGTATGGATTGACAGTTGCATCGTAGTCGAACTGGGATATTGCGCAGGATGTGCGGTATGGCTCCACGTGCCCGTCCAGAAAAGCGCAGTTGGCGCAGGATGAATGGCGTGTGGCTATGCTGCCGATGGTCTGGTCCGCAACCGTGGCGTTTGTCCAGTTGTATCCAATGAGGTAGAAGCCGAACTTTGTGCCAGGAAGGATGGAGTCGGCATAGTTCATTGTGATAGCAGGGTTAAGCGCCTGTGATGTGCGGAAGCCTTTGCGGGAGACTAGTCCCAGTTCCTGCCCCATTCCATATTTTATGCGGTTGGTGTACCACTGTCCATACTGCTTGGTGTTGATGAGGCTTGTGTTCCAGGTATTGATGATTTCGTCGCTGCTTGTGAGCGGGGTGGGGCAGCTATAGACCTTCGGGTCAATTCCATTATAAAGAAAAAGCAAACCGCTCCATGATATATAGTAGTCCTTGTAGTTCACGTAATATGGCGCGATGCATTCGTCATAGTCCATTGCATAGAGGTGCGATGTGGTGGCAATCTGCTTCAGATTGTTGACGCACTGTGTGGCGCGTGCCTTGTCCCTTGCCTTGCTCAATGCGGGCAGCAGCATTGCCGCCAGAATTGCGATGATTGCTATAACGACCAGCAACTCGATCAATGTGAAACGTCTCTTCATCCTTGCTCCTTTGGGATTTTGTCTATATTGTTTTGATCTTGTTTACATTTCTGTAAATTATAACAAAAATAAAAATGGCTGTCAATGCCCGTGATAAAAATAGGTGATAGTGTAAAATCAGAAATGTCATCTATATTAGACAGCAAGCGGAATAGTTGTTGAGGACATTCAAGGTGTCCCATGGCAATTCCGCAAAGGCTCCGTTCACCCGCCACAGAGCCATAAAACAAACCAACAGGAAATTCACGAATACTTATGATTCAAGATTCCGATTATCCGCGTTCCCCTGTAGAGAAAGATGGGTGGAAATTGACATTCTGCGATGACTTTGATGTGCCGGTGCTGGATGATATGTACTGGTTTCCCGCCTACCGTTCTGGCAGGAAGGAGTATTTCAAAAGGATTGGGCATCCTAGCCGCTGGCAGAACCACAATGCATGCTATGAGGTGGCGGACAGTTTGCTGAAACTGAAGATCACGCCTACGCTTCCATTTCGCCAGAATCCCCTTGACAGATGTGTGAGCTGCGTATGCACATCCGACCACCGTTTCGGAAAAACTACGGACCAGGTGCAGATCCTTGAGAAATTCGCACAGGAATTCGGGCGCTTTGAAGCGCGGTGTCGCTGTCCTGCGGCAAAAGGCGGTCTGATGAGCGCATTCTGGCTACATCATACCGACCCTTTGCACCAGGAATATACGCCAGAGGGCGAAAAGCGAGTGAACTGTGGCGAAAAGCTAGAAATAGACATCTTTGAGAATCTTGGCAAAGAGATACGGCCTGGAAGTTCAGTTGCCCGCATGACGTTGCATTACTCACCTGATGCACATTACGTACCAGTACTTCCTGTGGACTTTTCAACGCATTTCCACGAATTCGCGGCGGAATGGGACCC
>JAFYGL010000365.1 GCA_017543165.1 Victivallales bacterium
CGCCAAGGCAACCTGAGTGGGCGCCGCCTCGGCGCCCACACTTCTCGTGCCACGCCACAGTCCACAGTCCACAGTCCACTGCCTAATCATTGCTGACTTCCTCCAATGCAGCAGTCAAATTGTCAAAATCCACCGTAAAGCGCCATTTCTTGCAAGTGCGAGGGTCATTCCAGAAAATGACACGCCTGTCCTTTCCTTCGCTTGCAGCCTTGCCAGAGAACAGCGGCAATTCCTCCGCCTTTGAATCGGCGACAACGGCGTATGCACAATCAGCAAGAAGCTCGCCGCGCTCAACACAGCGTGGCTTCATTGGCAGCCCCAGCACATCCACTCTGAGTGAATTGAAATAGGGATAGCGGCAGATGGGAGTGTTGCGCTGCTTGGATTTTGTGAGTTTCAGCCTCTTGCCACTGTCCAGCGACAGCAGCGAAATGGCATCATCCACATTCATGCGTGATGTGCCAGCACCAGCATAGACTCGTTTTTCCTGGTTGAAAAGGTCATTGGGTATCTTCAGGTTCACGCCGTCGCCGCCAGCCAGATTGAAGTACTTGAGCGCAGTCATGCGATTGACGAAAAGCATGGTGCGCCCATCTGGCAGCAGCGCAAAGGCAAGTTTCTGCCGCGCAATGTCCGCCATCGGCTCTCCCTCGGGCAATGGCGGCTCCGTGCGCCACACCAATTCCAGGCAGCCTGACGCCTCCTTCATGTTGCGGCGCACTTCCACGGCGCGGCAGCGCCCCGCCACACGCAGCTCGCCTGTCAGGTTATGCAGCCATTCCGCCATGTCGCAATGCGCCAAGGGCACGCACAGCGCGACTGGCCCGTCCGCGCCACGGCAAACCCATGAGCGCAGCGTCCTGCCATCGCGGGACATTCTGGCCCCATGGAATTCATCCTGCCAATTCGCCAGAAGCGGAATATCAGCCGTCTTGGCGGAATACTTTGGCCACAGTGCCGCCAGTGCCAGCATATTCAGCACATCGGCTTCGCAACGGAGGTAGTACAGAGGCGAAATGCATTTGATTTCACCAAGCCGTTCTCCAAAGAAACTGTGGTCTGCATTGGAGGCCTGCTCCGCCTCGAGAAGCGCCAATGCCGCATTGCCCAACTTGTATGCATCTTCATCGCCAAGATAATCGCCCGCAAAACGGCAGACAATGGAAAGATAGGACTGGCAATATGCATAGCGCACGCGGGTGTCGCCGCCTATGCGCAGCAGCCTGCCCTGTGGCGAAATGCAGCTTTTCACCAGTTGCCATAGTTCCTTCACATGCCGATATGCCTCCTGCGGGGCCTCCTTGCCAAGAAGTTTGCAGTCATTGTGCAGAATGGCAATGTGCAGCAGGCAAATCACCATGTAGCCAGTGTTCAGGTAGCCATGGTGGTCCAGGGAAAGATTGTCCGTGTAGTTGGCACCGACTTTCCTTGCATCCTCGTCCCCAGGTGTGCATATTCCATTCACCAGCAGGACTTTTCCACGCTCCATGTATTCCGCAGCGCATGGCGCGTCTGGATACATCAATGCCGTCTTGATCAGAATCGAGCCATTCCAGATGTTTGATTCTGGCTTGTTATTGCCTTCAGTGGCGTCTATGCCCGCAAGAACTGGCAGTTCATGAAGCAGCCAATCCGCCTCGGAAAGCATTACGCGGCGCAACGCCTCCCTGTCCTGCTCCGTCAAGTCCTTCTCTATCTTGAAAATGGCGGACATTATCCTATCCAAAGAGCCGCCCGCGGCTATCCAGGTATGCCCCCATTTATTGCCATCGCTGCAAGCATGGCCTCCGCTGACATGAGTTGCCAGCATGTAGCGCAGCATCGGCAAGGCGCGTTTCTTGTCCCCCATCGCCACAAGCGCGCTGAATGCCTTTGCCGTGCATTGCATGGGCCAGTTGTTGCTCTCGCCATTCCCGAAGTATGCCATATCCGCGTTGTTTTCATCGGGATGGCAATGCGCCGCAATAAATGGCTCTGCCCTTTTCAGCAGGAAAAGGCTCTTCTCCTTATTCGTGATATCAGGCATTTTTACCATAGTGTTATTCCGAACAGACTTGTCATTGCTATTTGCCAAAAAGCCAGGCCGCACTTCCCCGCCCAAGCATTCACTATAGCAGCAAGACAACAACAATACAAGACATAAAACCATGAAAGTTCCTAGTCTCCTAGTAAGTGAACTTCTTATACTGAACTATGCCGAATGAATTGATTATGTGCGTATATACGGATGAGGCGACGCTGTGGTTGACCTTGTATTCCTCGGCGGAATTTTCTATGAACTCGTAGGCAGTCCAAGATGGGGCATGCCCGTCCATGCAGATTACGTTGATCTTGTCATTGCCGTGTGCGCCTGTGTAGAACCCGCTTGTATAACCCTCGCAAGTTGAAGCATTGGTGCCAGTGATGTAAGTGAAATAGCACTGGCGGCCCGCCTTCGCTCCATGGGTTGGCCCAAATATGCTGTCCCCCGCCTGGGCGTATGAAGAGGGATACTTCATTTTCTTCAATGACACGTATGCGTCAGGATGCCCGCCAGATGCGTCATCAGTCCTTCTAAGCAGATCTCTGGGCGTGTCCTTGACATCGCCGTTGCGCCCCGCGTATGTGTACCAGATGCCATTTCCATCGCCAAAGCCATTATACCTCGCGGGTTCTCCAGCAGGACATACAAGGATATTGTTGTCTCCAATCAGCTTCTTGTATATGTAGTGGTAGGTCCAGTAGGTTCCATGCTCTCTGATGTTGACCCAGCCTGGATTGTCAAGTTCGTAAACCATAAGCACCATGCCAACCTGTTTCAGATTGCTTATGCAGCCAATGGAGCGCGCCTTGGCACGTGCCTTGCTCAAGGCAGGCAGCAGCATCGCCGCAAGAATGGCAATTATTGCAATTACAACCAGCAACTCAATCAAGGTAAAATACTTGCTTTTTCTTGTCTTGCACTGCATCTTCTCATTCTCCTGTATTGTTCGATATGTTATTTGAATTACGACTACTTTTCCATGCGGCCGTTGCCGTGCGCGGTTCTCTGCGCGGCCATTGGCCGCGCATCAGGACGCGATGTTTCCA
>JAFYGL010000366.1 GCA_017543165.1 Victivallales bacterium
CATGCCGCACCTTGCGCCTGTCTGACGCCGTGTATTCCAGCAATTCCCTGTCTGCAATCGGCGTTGCCTGCCACGAGGCAGGCCATGCCTTGCAGCATGCAGACAACTATACATGGCTGGGATTGCGTTCAGCACTGGTGCCCATTGCCAACTTTGGCAGCACGTTCTCGTACATCGTGATAGTCATGGGCATGCTTTTCAATGCACCCTTGCTGCTCAACTTGGGATGCATCCTGTTTGGGGCGGCGGTGCTGTTCACAATTGTCACGCTTCCAGTGGAATGGGACGCCAGCGCACGCGCCAAGGTGGCAATGGTGAATGCAGGTCTCCTCCAGCCCTACGAGCGAGACAGGGCAGGAAAGGTGCTTAATGCCGCGTTCCTCACATACGTGGCGGCGGCGGTCTCCTCGATCATGACGCTGCTGTACTACATCCTCAGGGCAAAGGCGGCAGGCAACAGGCGATAAATGGACACACTACTGATAATAGGCGGCGGCGCGGCTGGCCTCATGGCAGGCGTCGCCGCAGGCGAGGCTGGCATTCCCGCCATGATACTGGAGCGGCGGCACCGCCCTGGACTGAAATTGCTTATGTGCGGCAACAACCGCTGCAATATCAGCCATGACGCAAAGCCAGACGGCATGCTCAGGCAATACGGAGGCAACATAGCGCATTTCCTGGCCAGCGCCATAAACGCCTTTCCACCTGCCGCATTGAGGGCCTGGTTCCAGAAATATGGACTGCGCACCATAGTCAAGCGGGAGCGCATCTACCCCATAGGCGAAAATGCGGACGATGTTCTGCACCTCTTCGTGGACCAACTTCGTGAATTGAAGGTGCCAATCGCATTGAACTGCCCAGTCCGTTCCATCGCAAGGGAGGACAATGGGATGTGGTCCGTCAGCACGGAAAATGGCATGGTATTCCAGGCGAAATACGTGCTTCTGGCGACTGGCGGCATTTCATATCCCAAGACGGGCAGCGTAGGGGACGGGCAGCGCATGGCGCAGGAACTGGGCCACAATGTTACCCCTCTAAAACCTGGCCTGGCTGGATTCGACACCGCCTCCACATTGTTCCAGAATCTCAAGGAGGCCAACATAGAGGAAACCATAGTCCGCATTGTGGACGGCAATGGCGCAATTGTGGCGGAAACGCAGGGCAACATCCTCTGCAGCAACGGCATTCTGCGTGGCACCGCAATATTTGATGCGGTGCGGCAAATCGCGCACAAGAATATCGGCGATTTCACTGCGGTGGCGGATATTTTGCCCGCCGTAAAGCCAGGCACACAAGGCAATCTCGCCGCGCTGCTGGCAAAATGCAACATTCCGCAGGACCTGGCCAGGAACATAATCGCCCGCTACGGCAAAATGCCAGCGGCTGTAGCCAAACTGAAGGAACTGCCGCTGGATGTCACCTCCATACGCCCCGTGAAGGAGGCAATCGTCACATCGGGTGGCGTTTCATTGCAGGAAATTGACCCCGCCACCATGGCTTCCCGCAAGGAGGACGGACTCTTCTTCGCAGGCGAACTAATTGATATAGACGGCCCCACTGGCGGCTACAACCTGCATGCGGCATTCGCCACAGCCAGGCTGGCTATTGCGGAAATCACCCGCCGAATCAAAGGCAAGCAATCCAAACCCAACCCGAATGCTCCACGCATCAGGGAGCACACACAAAAAACCGACCCGAATGCTCCACGCTTCAGGGAGCACACACAAGATTCCCCAAAAAGAAGATATGGCGACCCCCGCTCCAGTGTATGGCGGGGCAAATGACAAGGAGAACAACATGAAAAAAATCAGAGTGGCAATGTGCTGGGATGACGGCGTCTTCACAGACACAAAGGCAATCGCAATTTTCAAGGCGCACAAAGCAAAGGCAACCTTCAACCTCTGCCCAGGAACCGCACAAAACGAGGACATTCTGCCCAAATGGGTCATGCCAGGCAAGGGCGTCTGGACCCACAATGGCTTCCAACCAGGCAAGGTGGGACTGGACAGCATCCGCAAGGTCTATGGCGACTTCCAGGTGGCATCCCATTGCTGGAAGCACGAGGTGGCGGGACGCTGCCCGCACGCTGAATTCATGGAAGGCGCAATCAAGGCGCGTGAATGGCTTGAAAACACCTTCCAGCGCCAATGCACTGGTTTCGCCTGGCCTTGCGGCGGCGTGACACCAGAGGCAATCGCAGACCTCAAGGCCGCTGGTTTCACTTACGGGCGCTCCACCAAAAATGTCAGCGACCTGACGGAAAACAAAGAGGTGCTGGACCTCGCAACCAACTGCCACTTCATGGCAAGGGACTTCATTGACCGCTACGAAAACGCCAAGCAAAACTGCGGCCTGTTCTATTTCTGGGGACATACCTACGAAATGATGGACTATGACCGCCTCTACGAACAACTTGACGCAAAAATCAAGTACATCTCTGATGACCCAGAGGCGGAATGGGTTGACGTAGTTGACCTGGCAAAGGAACTCCAGGCAAAAATCCAAGGATAAGTGATTCCGCGCATGGCGACAGCCGCATGGAAACATCG
>JAFYGL010000035.1 GCA_017543165.1 Victivallales bacterium
GACCACATACTGTAGTTGTATATTTCATCCAGCCCGATTGCCTGGAAGTCGGCACGTGCCATTTCCTGGGGCAGGTATGTATCGTCCTTGAGCGGGCCGCCCACCTTGGCGCATACAGGCGCCTCTGGGATATTGTCCAGACCGCACATCTGCGCCACTTCCTCAACCAGGTCGTGCTCTGCCGCCAGGTCGAAGCGCCAGGCTGGAGTGCGTACAACAACTTCCTCGCCGTTCTGGGACAGTATTTCCAGGCCGCGGCGCTTCAGGCAATCCACAATCTGCTCTGGTGCCAGTTGCAGTCCCAGGCGGGAATTGCAGCGCTTGAACGACATGCGTATGTCGGCAGTCTGCCACTTCTTGCCATAGCGGTCAATTACGCCTTCCACCTGCTTTGCGCCGCAGAGTTGGCACAGCAGGCTTGCCGCCCTTTGGCTGGCAAGTTCGGTCACGTATGGACTGACGCCGCGCTCGAAGCGATAGGATGAATCGGTGGCGATGCCCAGTGTGCGGGAACTGATGCGGATGTTGGAGCGGTCAAAGGTGGCCGCCTCCAGAAGCACCGTGGTGGTGTCGTCCGTAATCATGCTGTTTTCACCGCCCATGATTCCAGCCAGGGCCACGCCCTTGTTCTGGTCCGCAATAAGCAAGTTGTTGCTTGTGAGAGTGAGCTTTGTCTCGTCCAAAGTTGTGATTTTCTCGCCTTCGGCTGCGCGGCGCACGATTATTTTGCCGCCTTCCAGCGTGCGCAGGTCGAACGCGTGCAATGGATTGCCGAACTCAAGCATGACATAGTTGGTGATGTCCACCACGTTGTTGATGGAGCGGAGGCCAACTGCCTCCAGGCGCCTGACCATCCAGTCTGGTGACGGGCCGATTTTTACGCCTGTGAACACGCGCCCCATGTAGCGGGGGCACAGGTCCGTGTCCAGCACGCTGATGTCAATGAAATCGCTTATTTTCTTGCTGGAATCAACGTCAATGGGCATTTCGGGCAGTTTAAGTTCAGCACCTGACACAGCGCTGATTTCACGGGCTATGCCGTAGTGGGACAGCCAGTCAGGGCGGTTCGGGGTCACTTCCCAGTCGATGACAGTGTCGGTCTGGACAATCTTGGTCAGCGGCACGTTGAGCGGCGTGTCATCAGGCAGTATCATAAGGCCGCTGTGGTCCTGGCTTAATCCAAGTTCTTTCGCGGAGCACATCATGCCAAATGATTCCACGCCGCGCAACTTGGATTTCTTTATCTTGAACTCGCCAAAATCCGTGCCGATGGTCGCCAATGGCACAATCTTGCCAGCGTCGCAGTTGGGGGCGCCGCACACGATTTGCAAGGGCTCGCCTTCGCCAACTGTGACCTTGCATACGCTCAGGTGGTCTGAATCAGGATGTGGTTCCCTGCTGAGAATCTTTGCAGTGACGACGCCGTCTGGTATGCTGCCAGTGCTTTCAATGCCTTCAACTTCCAGTCCAGCCGCCGTAAGGCGCGTGGCAAGTTCCTTGGCGTTCCAGGGAATCTGGATGTAATCGTTTAGCCAATCAATCGATGTTTTCATTTGTCATTTCCTTTTTATATGTTAATGCTAGTCTTGATTTGCTTTATTATTGCATCAATGGTGCATAGGCGGCCTGTCCCCTCTTCACCGCATGCCACGTGGCCGCTGTCGGGTCCAGCAAAGATGACGCCTCTTTCCTTGAGCAGCGCCACATTTGCCTGCGTGGCGGGATGGGCCCACATTCTTGGGTTCATTGCAGGTGCCACGATAGTGGGGCCAGTGTGTGAAATGTAGAAAGTGCTCAATGCATCGTCCGCAATGCCGTGTGCCATTTTTGCGATGATGTTGGCGGTTGCGGGTGCGATTACCAGGAGTTTTGCCCGCATGGCCAGTTCGATGTGGCCAGGCTGCCATTCCTTTTCCTCCCACAAGTCGGTCATGACAGGATTTCTGGAGAGTGTAAGGAAACTCTGCGGGCACACCAGTTTGCAGGCGGCCTCTGTCATGATTACATTGACGTCAAATCCTTCCTTGGCAAGGGTGCTGGTGAGTTCGCAGGCCTTGAATGCCGCGATGGAGCCAGTGACGCCCAGGACTATTGTGATTTTTTCAGGGTTCATCATTCCAACTCTCCCTGGTTAGTACGCTGGTGCGCAGATGCGAGGAGCGGATTATGGAGGCCAGTTCTTCCGCCGCCGTGGCCGCCTCGTAGTTGATTACCACATAGTCGTATTCGCGCCATTTTTTCATTTCGCCAGCCGCGTTGCGGAGGCGGCGGGCAATTGCCTCCTGCGTCTCAGTGCCGCGCCCGCGCAGCCTCTTCTCCAGGACGGCCATGCTTGGCGGCATGATGAACGCGGTGACATATCTGCGCCCGTAGAAGTCCTCGTCCTTTAGGCGTTGGCGGACCTGTGTGACGCCCTGCACATCGATGTCCATAAGTATGTCATGGCCTTTCCTAAGGCAGTCCAGTTCGCTTTTCAGAGTGCCGTACAGGAATGCATGCACCTCCGCGTGCTCAAGAAAATCGCCGTTAGCCAGGTGCTGGTTGTATTCAGCCTCTGAAATGAAATGATAGTCCTTGTGGTCGATTTCCTCTGGGCGGCGCCTGCGTGTGGTGCAGGAGACGGAGAAACGCAACTGTGGCATTAACCTGTGAAGTTCCCTGCAGATGGTGGATTTGCCGACGCCGCTGGGCCCTGATATTAGAATGGCATTGCCGTATGCTTGTTCTGGATTCATTTCTTATTCTCCGTCGCTTCAGTGATTTGTGAAAGAATGTTTGTTGCCTTTGCTTTGATTAGCCTTGCGTTTTCCACGCCCATGCGCAGGCACATCTTGCGTATTGGGGACAGTTTTTCAAGTTCCGCATCCTTCCAGATGTAGATGCCGCCATCTCCCTTGAGGATGGCGGGGTCTTCCTCGGGCACTGGCATGTCCGCAAACACGGCCAGCGCCTGCTTTGCCAGTGTCAGGCTGTCAAGTCCAGCAAAGCCCATTTCCTGCAGCAATGCATCCAATGTGTCCCGTTGCTGCAGAAACAACTTCACAGCACCAGATGTTTCAATGCTGTCGATGAGTTTCACGTATTTTGCATAGCGTTCCGCGCACTGGGATGACACACGCCATTCTCCATTGCGCATCTCCGCTGAAAAAGCAAGTTCAGAACGATATTCGCCGCATGACTTGAGAGGGAGCACCCCATTTGCCGCCTCGTCAGCAAAGACGATAAACAACTTCTGCCATTGGGGAACTTCCCGCGCCTGCCAGAAATCTCCAGAAAACACTTGTTCGAAGGAAAGGGGCTGCTCCTCTTGGCTGGCAATTTCCTGCTTTCCTTGTTCAGGCTTGCCTTCTGCCTGCGTTGGTGCTTCTGTTGCCTGCGCTTCTGGAATAGTCTCTGTCGTCTGGGGCTGTACTTGTTCCTGCCCCTGCTGCTGCTTTTCCTTCTCCTTGAGCAGTTTGCCTGCATTGTTGCCTACATAGAATGTGTAGTACAGCATCAGCGCGACAACTGCCAGGGGTGGCACACCACGCAGCAATATTTTCTTCAGGAGTTCCTTGTACATTGTCAAGTCTCCTCTCCTGCGTTGGCGGGCAGCGCAGGCTTGGTATGGATTAGTTTCTCTCCTGAAATACACACCAGTCCAGGCTTGGCGCCACGCGGTTTGCTGACATTGCGGGCGAATGTCATGTCCACCGTGCATTTGCCGCCGCCACGGGCCTTGCTGTGCCAGGCCGCTATTGCGGCAGCCTGCTCCTTGAGTTCCTTGCTGGCCTCTTGGCCTTCTGGCCCCCGCAGCAGAACATGGCTTCCAGGCTGGCCGTGTATGTGGAACCACAGGTCGCTGCCCTTGGCAAAACGCAGCGACATAACATCGTTGTCCTCCGCCGTCTTTCCTGCAAAGACAGTCCAGCCGTCGGCCAGTTCGTATGTCCAGCACTGTGGCTCTATGTTTTGGTTGTCTTTCATTTGGTGTCGCATTTCCAGCAGGCGCATTGCCTGCCTTCGCCGCGCAGGGCAGGGCATTCCCTGCGGCAAATGTCTTCCGCCTCTGGGCATCTCGGATGGAACGGGCAGCCAGCAGGTGGATTCAGCGGAGAGGGCTGCTCCCCCTTGAGGACAATGCGCTTGGACAAAGAGGCCCCTGGACTTGGCACCGCGCTCAAGAGAGCCCTGGTGTATGGGTGCCTGGGAGTGTCGAGCACGTCCTTGGTGCTTCCCGTCTCCACAATGTGGCCCAGATACATCACCGCCACGCGGTTGGAGATGAGCCTGACCACGCTCAAGTCGTGGGAAATGAACAGGTATGACAGGCCACGGGCCTCACGCAGGTCCATCAGCAGGTTGAGCACCTGCGCCTGCACCGAAACATCCAATGCGCTTACAGGCTCGTCGCATACAATGAACTTGGGCTGGAGCGACAGCGCCCGCGCGATGCTTATGCGCTGCCTTTGCCCGCCAGAGAATTCGTGGGGATACCTGTACAGGCAATCTTCGCCAAGACCTACTTCGCCCAGCAGCGAAACAACCTTTTTCTGGAGTTCGGCCTTGGTGCAGAGACCATGCCACAACATGGCCTCCCCGACTATGTCCAGCACGGTAAGTCTTGGATTCAAGGAGGAGAAGGGATCCTGGAAAACCATCTGGCAGCTGCGCCTGAAATTGCGCAGTTCCTGGCCTTTCAGGCTGGATACGCTTCTCCCCTCGAACAGAACATCGCCTTCGCTGGCGCGTTCAAGGCCCAGAATGGCGCGTCCCAGGGTGCTTTTGCCGCAGCCTGATTCACCTACAAGCCCCAGAGTCTCGCCTTTGGAAACATGAAGGCTCACGCCATCCACGGCACGGACATATCCCGCGACGCGGTTCAATATGCCGCGCCGCACGGGAAACCATACCTTTAGGCCCTCAACGCTCAGCATTGGCTTGGAATATTACACTCCTGAATATGCTGCGAAGCCGCCGTCAATAGGAATGACAGTGCCAGTGACAAAGCCAGCGCCTGCGTCGCTGAGCAACCACAGCAATGCGCCCAGCAGGTCGGAGGGTTCGCCGAACTTGTTCATTGGGGTATGGGACAGAATCTTGTGTGAACGAGGCGTGAGCGAGCCATCGGGATTCGTCAAGAGGGCGCGGTTCTGGTTTGTCAGGAAGAAGCCAGGAGCGATTGCATTGACGCGGATGCCCATGGGTGCCAGGTGCACTGCCAGCCACTGTGTGAAGTTGCTGACGGCTGCCTTTGCGGCGCTGTACGCTGGAATCTTGGTCAATGGGCGGAATGCGTTCATGCTGGAGATGTTGACGATGGTGCCCTTGCCACTCTCTGCCATCTTCTTGGCGAAGACCTGTGTAGGCAGGAGTGAGCCCAGGAAGTTCAGGTTGAACACAAAGCCGATGCCCTTTGGATCC
>JAFYGL010000367.1 GCA_017543165.1 Victivallales bacterium
ACTCTCTATACATTACCCGCTTCGTTCATTTTGCCGCAGGCAAAATGAACGAAGCGCAGTAAGGGATAGAGGTGGGGCGTGGGGAGGGGAAAGGGCCAACGGCCCTGTCCCCTCCCCACATTTAGAATGTACATACGGTGTCTGAGGTGGGTTCTTTGTCGTCGATGGTGATTAGGAGGGCTTTGCCTTCCTGGACATCTTCGGGGAAGGTGCAGGTTGGTGTATAGATTTGGACTGTCTTGGTGTTGGAGGGTGTAGTCCAGTCTGTGTTGAGCAGCATGAGGCAGTTTGTGCCGTCTTCCTGTTGCCAGAGGGTCCAGAACACCTCGCGGGACGGGTCGTCCACGTAAATGCTAGACTTGTTTTGGTCTGCCAGACGTGCCAGCCATGTAGCGGAGAACTGCTGGAATTTCTCGTGTCCAGGGTATGCCCAGAGGGCGAGGGTGTAAACATAGCCCTTGCCGACCTTATGGCGCAGTACCATAGGTGCGCCAGTGGCAGCATCCCAGGCGAGTATGTCCGCATCGGCAATTGCAATGTCCGCCAGGCAGGCGGGACCATCTTCCTCGCTGGAGTTGCTGGGCATTGCGGAGAGTTCGGGTTCGATGAAGTTTTCCCTGTCGGGGCCGTTCCACTGCCCGCAGAACTCCACTCCCCTGCCCTTCACTGTGAAGCCGCACATTTCGCGCAGGTCGCCATTGTTCCACAGCGCCAGGTCCTGCATATCACGCAGGAACTCCCTCTTGACATGTGTGGAGAACTGTGGCAGGCCAGTAAGCAGTATGCCTCCGTTCTTCACGAATTCCAGCAGTTTGCCATAATCCTCCTGAATCATGGTGTTCCATCCGAAATTGATGAGCAGCTTGTAATTGGAGAGGTATTGCGCATAGGCCTCTATTGGCACCTCGTCAAAATCACCGTATGGTGTGCCCGAGAAGAAGAACCTGCGCTTGTCAAAACGCTGGCGGAGAGGCTGCGTCGAGGCGCCTGGCATAAGCACGTCCAGCACCTGACGGCATTTTTCAGGCTGGCAATGGCCCCATTCAGGCGCATTCTTGCCGAAGGCTCCCCATACAGCATATTCAGGCGTCTGTTCGCTGCCGCAGATGAAGCCATTGAAGGGGGCCGCATATCGTCCCTCAATGGAAGCGATATTGCGAATGCATTTGCCATTGCGTGGATGAGTCTTTGCGAACTTGAAGAAGCCGCGTAGCATGTCACGCTTGCCCTTGGTTAGTGCATCGTCCCACGAGAAGCGTTCCTCCTTCCATATCTGAAAGAGGCTGTCCTCCTCATAGAGGAAATTGGCGCCCATCATCCAGGGTTGCATAAGACTGAGGTAGAACATGCGCAGATGCGTGTCGAAATATGGCTGCACAGGGTGCTGAATGGCGATATGCACGCCCCATTCGCCCTTGCCCAATGCCTCTGCGGCGGGGCGTGCCTGGCTCAGCAGGTGCTGCGTATGCGGCACCATTGTCTCTGCGCGCACGGAATCCACGCCTGCCAGGAAGGTATAGCGAATTGCGCCAGAGGCGTCGCCGAACTCCATCTGCGCGCCAGCATTGTGCGCCCTGTCAATCTGGGGCTGAATCCACTTGAAGAAGTGCTCCATTGCCTCCTTCATGTCATTGGCGGCGTATGGCGCCGTGGGGTCCAGACCGTAAGTAAGGCAGGTATGCTCGTGCTTGCCTGCGCCATGGAAATATTCGCCTGCGCCAGCCTTGAGTTCGCCGTCATCAAAATCGGTTGCCGCCTCTGCGTAGAGGTGGTGACTACGGCAGAATTCGCCCCACTTGCGCATGAGTTTACCTGGCACTGGCAGATGAGGCCCCTTGTTGGGATTGTAGAGGAAACTGCGGAACACGGGGAAATTGCCCATGCGCGTGCGGGCCGTGTAGTCCAGAATCCAGTCCATGAACCCATTTTCATCGGCTGGCACTGCGGTCATGTCGAAGCCCACCTTGATGGGATTTGCCTCTTCCTGGGCGTCATATACCTCCACATTCGCGGTATGTTCGCCGCAGCGGCATTCAACTGTGCCTGGCTCATCGGAGACGAAGTCAAATTCATTCCAGCCAGGCTGCGCCTTGATGCGAACAGTCCCCTTTGGCAAAGCCACCTCAAGGCAATCAGGCTTGACCGCAAACACCTTGCCCACCACATGTTCGCCGCGCAAGGTCCATTCAGGTATGCTGAGCTGCCCATGGTCCCGCTCCGACTGCTGTATGACCAGACGGCTCACCAGCAGGCACAGTTTCTCCTGCTGGTTGCGGAAACTGAAGTTGTGCTTGCCAGGAGCGACTTGCACGCGGACCCAAATATCGTCCAGCATCTGCATATCGCCGTCATGCATGCGCAGGAACTGCTTGAACGACTTGATGCACTTGCCGTCGCAGAGCAATTCAAAATCAAAGGTGCCGAAGACCTGTTTTTCCGCGCCAGGCGTATGCTCTATAGGCGCGGCCATTGCCTGGAGATGTATGAGTGTTTCGGAGAAGTCCTTCTTTGGCGCAGGTATTTCCGCAGTGAAGTCCAGTGCCTGCCCTGGCTTGATTTCACCAGTGCGCATACGTGCCCAGTCACGTCGTGGCAGAGCCAGGTCCTTTGCCTCGAAAACAGTCTGTCCAGGCTTGGGTGCTGGACGGAACCAGAGGTAGCCTGTCATCGTGGCAACCACATGGCAGCCCAGGTACTTGGGTCCCACATTGAATACCAGTCTTTGCTTGCCTAGAAGTTCCTTCGCCGTGAAGCTGAATGTTGCGCTGGCAGTGCGCAGCGTGAAGATCGCCTTGTCCTCCACATCCGCCTCAACGCGAATGCCAGAAATGCCGCGCTTGGTGATGCTCTTCCAGCGTGGCTCTGGCAGCTTTGTCTCCACGGCACAATGCCCTGGGCCATACCATACCACTGGATAGTCCAGCTTGTAGGTGTTCTCTATAACGCCGCCGCTGCATTCCAGGCAGCCGTCCCAATTGTAAACAGGATGGTAATGGCGACGGCTATAAAGATACTGGTAGCCCCATTCAATGCGAAAATCCAACTTCATCGGCTATTTGTCCTTGTTCTAAACAGTGGAGTTCTCATTTTTATCCACAGATTCACGCAGAATGTCACAAATAAAATATAGACTAAAAAATCCGTGATAATCTGTGTGAATCTGTGGATAAAATATGAATCGCCCGTATCCTTGTTGCGTTATTACTGAAGTTTAGTCACTTCCACGTTGCCATCGGTCAATCCCAGAGGCATTGCCTCGGGACGCTTGCAGGTGGATTCCAGCAGAATGCGCTTTTGCAACTTGCTGGACTTCTCCAGGGAGAGCATGATCTCCAATGCATGATATGCCAGTTCACCCGAAGCGCGGGCGGGCTTGTTGTCAATGATGGAGGTAATCATGTCCGCGACGCCAACGCTGCGGGCGTCTGTATTGTAGATATGGCTTGGGGGCACTTCCTTCCAGTCCTCATAGCCAGGCTGGAATACCTTCACCGTGCCGCCGAACCAGTTGGGATGGTGCATCTGCAAACTGCCGCCAGTACCATACAGTTCGATGTACGGATGGGATGACTTGTACACCTCATAGCTGCCAATCAGCGTAATCTGCGCGCCATTGGCGAACTCGATTATGCCAGCCTGGTGTGTAGGCACATTCACTGGATAGATGTGCGGCACGGTTTCCTCGCCGCCTTCACGGAAATCCGCCCCCTTGGTGACGACTGCGGTCACTGCCACGGCAGGGCCAAGCAGGTTGATGAGCTGTGTCACAAAATATGGTCCGATGTCCAGCAGAGGGCCAGCGCCCACGTCATAGAATGCAGGTGCGTGCTTCCACTTCTCAGGACCGCGGCTCATGAACATGGCGGTTCCCGCGAAAACCCTGCCGATCCAGCCGTCGTCCAGCAGTTTGCGGGCGGTCTGATGCCCGCCGCCCATGAATGTGTCTGGAGCGCATCCCACGTACAGGTTCTTCGCCTTTGCGATGTCCAGCAATTCCTTTGCCTGAGCCAGGTCCACGCCCAGGGGCTTTTCGCTGTAGGCATGCTTGCCAGATTCCAGCGCCCGCTTCATCACATAGTAGTGCACCTTCGGCGGGGTCAGGTTTATGATAAGCTGCACTTCAGGGCTGTTGTAGATGTCTTCCGCCTGCCATACGGGAATGTCGTATTCCTTTCCCTGCTTTTCTGCCAGTTCCTGGTTAAGGTCTGCGCAGGCAATTATGTCCAGCTGCTTGAAGCGCTTGGCCGCCTTGAAATACCAGTCGCTTATCATTCCGCAGCCAATCACACCGACTTTTAGGCTTTTGGTCATAAAAAAATCTCCCCACTTGATTGAGGTTCTAAATTGAAAAAAGTGGACAGTGGGCAGTGGGCAGTGGCAAATAGTTTTAAACTACTGGCCACTGGCCACCGACCACTGTCCACTGTCCACTGGTCACAAACTACTGGATTACTTCTTGAGGATTGCGTCCAGGATGTACCAGTTCAGTTCTTCGTAGTCGCGCTCCGCCCTGAGTGCCTCGATCTTGGCGTCATCCAGGGAGCGGCTGATTTCAAGAAGGCGCAGGAACACCTTGCGGCTGTATTCGAGGTGCTTCAGGCCGCCCTTGTCCTTCTGTGTACGCATGACCTTGACATCCAGGCCAACCCATTCGCCGTTGTTGCCGTAGCCAGCCTTGTCCAGGACGCGGACCTGGTTCAATGCACGGCGCGGGTCAACAGCGCCGAATGTGAGATCCTGGTCGAACTTCAGACCATTCTGGTCATTCAGGTGGACGCTCCACAGCTTCTTATGCGCCAGAGCGTAGCCCATTTCATCGGAGGGGCAGAGGTTGGCGAGCAGGGCATGCGCGGTCTCGATAAGGCAA
>JAFYGL010000368.1 GCA_017543165.1 Victivallales bacterium
TATGCCAAAAGGCTTATTGACGAACTGTACGTCTATCATAGAAATGATAAAAGGCCTCCCATGTCTCCCTTCTCGAATACATTGGCTGGCATATTTTTCTATACAGGTATTGTGGTTTTACAAAAAGGTTGCAATGAAGAACCTGTGTCAATACTCTCTGGTAATGACAATCAATCTGTGTCAGCGTCTGCCCTTGCCAGGGAAAACTATGGAGATTCATTTATTAGAAAAGCTTCATTTTTGAGAGTTGGCTTTTGGATGGTCAAAATGATATACTTTTTTTTGACAGGAAATAAGGAACTTAGAAATCAATATTTTAGACAATTGAAGATCAAGTTTAGAATATGATTTGAGTTTGCGTTGATTGTTCTTGTCTTTACATCCTCCTGTCAATTTGCGGTATAGGTAGGGGAATGGTATATTATGGCTCTTTTAATTTGGAGTGCAATTTACCTGGAATGAGGTAATCATGTGGAATAACAATTATATTGACATACTGCGCGAGAAGCGGGAGAAGGTGCTGGAAGCTGGAGGGCAGAAGCGCAAGGACAAGCAGCACGAGGCAGGGAAGATGACAGCCCGCGAGCGCCTGCTGTGCCTGTTTGACGCAGGAACATTCCAGGAAGTCAACGACATGGTCTCCACCATGGCCAGGGACTTCGGCATGGAGAGCAAGGTGTATCTTGGCGATGGCGTGGTCACTGGCTATGGCAAGATAAACGGCCGCCTTGCATTCGCGTCCAGCCAGGACTTCACCGTCATAGGCGGTGCGCTTGGGGAGGCCCATGCCGCGAAAATCTGCCACATAATGGACATTGCATTGGAGATGAAGGCGCCGTTCATCAACCTGAACGACAGCGGAGGCGCCCGCATTGAGGAGGGTATCTGCTCCTTGAATGGATATGCTGGCATATTCAGGCGCAATACGAAGGCGTCTGGCGTGATACCGCAGATAGCCGTCATACTTGGCCCCTGCGCGGGCGGCGCCTGCTATTCCCCTGCGATATGCGACTTCATCTTCATGACCAGGGAAAGCTCCAAGATGTTCATCACGGGGCCCAATGTGGTGAAGCAGGTGACAGGCGAGACGGTGAGTTTTGAAGAACTTGGCGGCGCTGGCATGCACAGCCAGGTCAGCGGAGTGAGCCATTTTGTGTATGACAATGACCAGGCCTGCCTGGAAGGCGTGAGGCATTTGCTGGAATATCTGCCCCAGAGCTGCGAAAACAAATCGATTCCAGTGACGCAATACTACCCGCCGCATGCAATCGACTTCACTGAACTGGTGCCCGACAACCAGCGCATGACCTACAACATGCTGTCCGTGGTCGAGGCTGTATTGGACGAAGGCTCCATGCTGGAGATACAGAGCGAATTCGCCAAGAACATAGTCATCGCATTCGGGCGCATGGAAGGGCAGGTGGTAGGCGTTGTTGCGAACCAGCCCAGTTTCATGGGCGGCTGCCTGGATGTGAATGCCTCGGACAAGGCGGCGCGCTTTGTGCGCTTCTGCGATTGCTTCGGGATTCCGCTGCTGGTGTTTGTGGATGTTCCTGGCTTCCTGCCAGGCACGAACCAGGAGAGGAGCGGCATCATCAGGCATGGCGCGAAATTGCTGTATGCGTTTTCAGAGGCGACTGTGCCAAAAATCAGCGTGATATTGCGGAAGGCCTTCGGCGGGGCATATATTGCCATGAACAGCATTGGCACAGGTGCGGACATTGTGTATGCCTGGCCAATAGCGCAGGTGGCAGTGCTAGGCGCGGAGCGTGCGGGTGACATCATATACAGGCGTGAGATAGGCGCCGCCGAGCAGCCAGAGCAGAAGCGGCAGCAACTGATAGACGAATACAATGAAAAACTGATGACGCCATACATTGCGGCTCAGCGCGGCTATGTGAACGAAGTCATAATGCCAGAGGAAACCAGAATGAGGCTCCTCCAGGCATTGGATATGCTTAAGAACAAGCGTGCCGCAGGCCGTAGGCATGGCAACATCCCATTATGAGCCGCGGATTTCCATGGATTGGCAGTGAGCGATTTTTTAAATTAGCATTGGTGCTTTGTTTAAGCTGCGCAAATCTGTGCAAATCTGTGGATAAGGAAAAGATTATGAGCGAAACAGAAAGATACTTTCCAGGCAAGAGAGGCGTCCTGTGCCTGACATTTGATGACAGGAACTTCCAGTATTGGCTGGCGGCAATGCCCATATTCCGCAAGCATGGGGCTAAGGCCTCGTTCTTCATCAGGGGGGAGATCAACGCGGAGGCATTGGAAGTCATCGCGGCATTGAAGGCGGACGGGCATACCGTCGGGCTCCATACCATGAACCATGCCGATGCGCCCGAATACATCGAGAAGAATGGAGCGCAGGCGTATCTGGACAAGGAGGTGCTGCCCCAGTACAATGCCTGTGCGGCGGCTGGCTATAAAGTCAAGTGCTTCGCCTATCCGAACAACAGGCGCAACGAGGAGACGGACCGCGTGTTGATGCCGTATTTCACCCATTTCCGCGCAGGTCTGGGAGTGAAACGTCCAGAAGGCGTGTCCCTGGCGGACTTTGCACTATTCTACAAGCCAGTTTCGGAACTGCCAGGACGCACGGTAATGGGCGGCGCAGGAATCGGCACATATTACAATACAGTGCTGGAGGACAACCTGGCGGCATTGCGCAAGGCGCATGACGCGGAGCAGGTGGTGGTATTCTTTTCCCATGACATATCCGCAACGCCCAGCAAAATCGGCACTTCCAATGCAGTGCTGGAGGCAATGCTGAAGACCGCCAATGAACTGGGCATGGCAATAGTGGGCTTGGACGATTTGCCATGAACTAAAATGCAAACATTAAGCAACATAGCTGTCTTTTTGCAGCATGACATCGTGCCTCCCTGGCAGATGTCCGACAGGCAGGCGCAGCGGTTGCGGGACAGTCTGCCAGGCGTGGTGGTCAATGTCTGCCGCAGCGAGGCCGCATTCCTGGAGGCATTGCCCCAGGCGGATTGCGCGATGGTGTGGCGTTTCAAGCAGGAATGGCTGGATATTGCGCAACGGCTGAAACTGCTTTCGACACCTGCCGCTGGCCGCGATTACTTCAAGATAACGCCGCCGCCTGGTCTGCGTATGATGTACGGCCAGTTCCATGGCATTCTAATAGGCGAGACAGTGCTGGGTTTCCTGCTGGGAATGTGCCGCGGGATACTGCCCGCAGTGACGCAGTTTGCGAAAGAGGAATGGCCTCGTACGAAACTTGCAGCCGAGATGAGGCCATTGAGGGGAAGCACGGTGACGATACTGGGCTATGGCAACATAGGCAGGCACATTGAGAAACTGTTGCTGCCGCTGGGGGCCAATGTGATTGGCGTCAGGCACAGGGCAGGGGACGGATGCATTGGACTGTATGAGTTGGACAGCGTCCTGCCCAAGACAGACCATCTGGTGATTGCCTTGCCTGGCACCGAGGAAAACAGGCATTATGTGGACAGGGCAATGCTGGCAAAACTGCCAAGGCGCGCCACTGTGGTGAATATCGGCCGCGGCATTGTGCTGGACCAGGAGGCACTGGTGGATGCATTGGAGCAGGGCAAACTGTCTGCTGCGTGCCTGGATGTGTTTGAGGAAGAGCCACTGCCAATGGGGGCACGACTGCGATGCTGCCAGCGATTGTGGCGGATGCCCCATGCCTCCGCCATTTCACCCGATTATTTGGACTTGTACATTGATGATTTTTTAAGACAATTGTGAGATACAACTTATGATTTACGCAAAGGGAAATGATACCAGCGCCTGCGTCAAGGAGCAAGGCAATGCCAAGTTGGTGCTGGACGGCAAGGAGTATGACATACCTGTGCTGGTTGGCAGCCAGGGCGAACGCGGTCTTGACATGCGCAAACTGAGGCAGAATACTGGCGTCATCTCGTATGACCCTGGCTATGCAAACACGGGAGCCTGCGAGAGCAACATCACGTTCATAGACGGCGAGAAGGGCGTATTGTGGCATCGTGGATATTCCATTGAGGATTTGGCGGAACATTGCTCGTTCCTTGATGTGGCGTATCTGCTGGTGCATGGCTTCCTGCCAAGCCGCGAGGAACGCAAGAACTTCAGTCAGCTGATGAACACTCATTCCATGCTGCATGAGGACATGTGCCACTTCTTCAGCCTGTTTCCTGAACACGCGCATCCAATGGCCATGCTGTCGGCCATGGTGGTGTCGCTGTCCACATTCTATCCAGAAATGACCTCCAATCCCAACGAGGCAATTGATATCACGGTCACCAGGCTGCTGTCCAAGGTGCGTACCATTGCGGCATTCGCATACAAGAAGATGAAAGGGCATCCAATTGTGTATCCGCGCCCTGATTTGAAGTACTGCGACAATCTGCTGAACATGATGTTCTACACGCCTGTGAACGGCTATGAGCCAGACCCGTTTGTGGCGAAGCAGTTGAACAAACTGTTGGTGCTGCATGCTGACCACGGCTAGAACTGCTCCACCTCGGTGGTGAAGGCAGTTGGTTCCTCGGACGCAAATCTGTATGCGTCCATTTCCGCTGGCGTCAGTGCGCTGTGGGGCACCAAGCATGGCGGGGCCAACCAGAAGGTGATAGAAATGCTCCAGAGAATGCACGACGATCCAACTCTTACCGTGGAAAGGGTGATTGAGAAGGCGAAGGACAAGGACGACCCGTTCAGGCTGATGGGCTTTGGACATCGTATCTACAAGTCCTACGACCCTCGCGCCAAGATTGCCAGGCGCGTGTGCATCAGCCTGCAGGAGCACTTGAATGTGCACGATCCATTGTACGACATTGCTGCCAAATTGGAGGAGGCCGCAATGAACGACCCATATTTCCAGCAGCGCAATCTGTACCCCAATGTGGATTTCTACACTGGACTGTCATACCACGCAATGGGCATTCCCGTGAACATGTTCACGGTCATGTTCGCCATCGGGCGTCTTCCTGGCTGGATCGCCCAGTATCTTGAAATGCATGATGGCGCAGACAACCGCATTGTGCGCCCGCGCCAGATCTATGTGGGCCCGCCAAAGCGCCAACTGCCACAGGAATGGATCGACGTGGTAAGCGGAACCACGACCTGATAAGTGGACTGTGGACTGTGGATTCTTCGCCAGTTGTGCGCCTTGCGATAGTCCATAGTAGCGACGGCGTCCTCGCTAATACTCCTAACTTAAGTTGCATTTTATAAAAACAGCGGTATATTATCCGTAAAATTTCACTGCAAGCAATGCAAAACAATTAGGATTGATATGCCA
>JAFYGL010000036.1 GCA_017543165.1 Victivallales bacterium
GGCCGTGCAAAGCGACGTATCTTCACGCCACGCCATTCCTCGCATTCGGGCAATTCTCCCTTCGCGCGAATGCAGCGGTTGGAGGCATATACCGTCACCTCATGCCCGGCCGCAACCAAGTCCTCGGCCAAGTCGCTATATAGCCTGGCGCTGATGACGGTGTCAGGGTGGAAGAAATGATATATCAGAAGGACATGCATTGCATCTTGTTAGACCAGAGCCATTATGTGATTCACCAGTTATGGAATAATTGAAAAAAACGGTCGATTTTTTGAGGAAAAATTGTAAATATCACTTATTTTTCTTCGGAAAAATTGTAAATATCACTTATTTTTCTTCGAAAAAATTGTAAATATCACTTATTTTTCTTCGGAAAAACTGAAAAATAGTTTTTTTGACGTCTTTGATAATCAGGGGGATTGCGTTTAGTTGTGGCAGTTCAAACGAAGAGAATATTCATGCTTAGGAGAAAAGTCGAACAAACACTCATTCACTTTCTTGCTGACAACGGACAATATGCCCTGCTTCTATTGTGCTGTGCAATGACAATGTCGCTCAAGATGGCAAGATTGTCTATATGCCCATATACATGTCAATGTTTCTTGGTCTGAACAACGTGCCCGAGAAACTCATCTATAAGCTCAAGTGATGCCCTGTTCTTCAATAGTCTGACTATTCCTCCTTGAGGAGGAAATTGGCTTGGCAACACGCCATGTCATCTACCTGTTGCCGCAACGCAGTTCCTTGATTTTAAGGTCAATCATGTATTCGTAGACGGAGCGCATCACGCAGTAGTGGAAGCCAGCCGAACCGTCAAGAAACCCCAGTTTCAACACATACAAGGCAAAGAACATCCACAATGGACGCAACGGCACGCGGTACAGAATCTGCTTTAGCGTCTTGCGGCAGAGGATGGGGTCGTGCCCCCATAGTGCCTTCCATGCAATTGGTTCCGCACGCTCCGCAAGCAGGCGCTTCGCCTCCATGTCCGAATAGCGGTTGTGACGCCAAAACCACCAGGCAATGCCATTGTTGAATGGATAGTGCAGAAAACGCTCCCCACTTAGATACATTTTCTTGCCTGTACAGTGGTATTCCTCGTTGATGTCCCGCTCCACAGAGACATCCGCACGGCGCAGCAGTCGCCCAGTCCAGGTGCCTGCGCCAATGCCGTGCTTCAGCCAACGTCCGAAGAATATGTCCTTGCGCTGGAAATGGAAGATGGAGGCATCGGCATACGATGAATCATCGATGGCCTCCTGGATGCGCCGCCCTATGGCAGCCCCCCACCTCTCATCCGCATCTACCATCAGCACCCATTCGCCAGGATATTCCACTTCATGCAGGGCCGCGTTGCGCTGGCTGGCATAGTTGTCGAACTTGTGCTGGAAAACACGCGCCCCCTCCTCTTTCGCCAGTTCCACGGTTCTGTCCGTACTGAAGGAATCATACACCACCACATCCCCGCACCACTCCCGCAACGTGCGGATGCAATCCACGATGTTGCGCTCCTCGTTGAGCGTCAAAATGACTGCTGTTATAGGTATGTCACTCATTGATGGCGCGCCTCTTGATGAACTTGGCGGGATTGCCGCCCACAACAGTCCATGCCTCCACATCCTTGTACACGGAGGCCCTGGCACCTACGACAGCGCCCTGCCCCACCGTCACACCCATGCCGATGAAGGCATCAGCCCCAATCCATACCTGGTCCGCTATGACAATTGGCGCAGTAATCAGCGGGAGATTGGACTTTGTTATGTCATGGGATGCGGTGCAAATGTAGCTCTTCTGTGAAACAGTCGTGTTGTCGCCGATTTTCACAGGCGCAACATTGTAGCAATCCACCTCGTCAGCCAGGCAACTATGCTCCCCCATTTCAAGATTCCACGGCGCATAGATGCGGGTACTGGAATAAACAACGGCTGTGGACGAGATTTTCGCGCCAAAGCACCGTAGCAGAAAACGCTTCCATCCACAGCCAAGGCTACGAGGTAGACAACGCGCCAATAGCATCCAGCATATTCCCCAGAGGAGACGTTTCAGCTGATTCCCACGGGAAAGGGAGTTCTTGTATTGTGATAAATCTTGTGACATACGTTTAAAACCAGAACCAGGGGGCAATCCAGCGGCCTATCTGCCGAATGCGGCGCTTCGCCTTGGCCACAAATCCAGAGTAATCATTGACCTGCAACAGAGCCGTCTGAACGTGCCCCGCCTTGCCGGCGTACTCTGGTTCCGTGCGGAAACGGCGAATGACCTTCTTGCCTCCCGCAACCGCCGTTTTCGCCGTCTCAAAGAACATGAATTCGATCAGCTTGTTCTGGGAATCATCCAACTCGGCAACGCGACCAAAGAAGTGCTTGCGGTAGAAATCCAGCGTTACGCCAAAAAAACGGGTATCGCAGGCGTGCCCCGTCCAGCCATTGTGGAGCCAGTCGTAGATGGGGTGATCCTTGTTGTCGCAGAAGAGTTCCCAGGGCTGATGCCTCTGCGCCTCCGTAAGCAACCTCCCAATGTTGAGGATGGGGAAACGCC
>JAFYGL010000369.1 GCA_017543165.1 Victivallales bacterium
CCTTGTCTGGTGTCGAGCTGATGTATTCGCCATGGCGCAACTGCGCTGGATGGACGAGCAGCCAGTCCAGTGCTTCCGCAAATGAAGGCATAGCCCATTTCCAGCTCCCCAGCCAAGACGGTTTAAGTATGTTTAAGGCCTTTTTGCGGGCGGCAACTGCATTTGCAAACAAATCCTTATTGTCGTTGCTGTCAGTCATTTCCCTTTTATGATTTTATAATGGAACGCAGCCTTGAAAAGTTAGAAAAAAAAGCCGCGGGACGAATTGCCGCCGCGGCTTTGTGCCTGGGGAAGCCCAGGTCAGTCAAAAGATTTGCACAATGGCAGAATCACTTCTTGCACTTGCCCTTGCAGCACTTCTTGTCGCCTGCGATTGGGGCTGGGCACTTGTCAAAGTCTTCCTTCTTAACGAAGCGATACAGTGTGCGACCATCCTTTGTCTTTGCCTTGAAAGCATAGCGGCCGTTGCTCTCGAACTGTACCTTTTCAGCAACTTCGGCGCTCACTTTGGCTTTAGCCTTCACATCGTAGAATTCTGCTTTCATCTTTTTTCCCTTTTTTTTGGTGTTTAACTTGCTTGATACACCTGTATCAAGCCACTACAAAAGATTAAAAATCTTGATTACGAGCATAAATTACAAGTAAATTTCATTATGGCAAGTTATTTTTTTGCAAAAAAATCATTTTTTTTAGTTTTTTTTCTAAAAAATGCATTTTTTTTTGTGAAAATGCGTGTTTTGGGCGATGCAGGGAGGCTATCTTCATTGAATAATTGCATTTGTGCAATGGGACTGTGTGGTATGACGGCCTTGGGTGTCCGCGCCGAAAAATCAAATAGAACTGTGCATGTCAAATGCGGAACTTTTTCCTTGTGCCAAATTTCCATCGGGATTTTGCAGACGCCATATTCCTCATGAGGGGAAGGGCTATGCGACACAAGCGACAATTAGGCAAGTCCCGTAAGTCCATTGTTCCCAGATGTCCCATTGGAGAACCAGACATAACTGTGAAAAGAGCGTTTGCAGAAACTTTCAATGCCTTTTGAGGAATGTATAACTGAATTATTCTGCAACATAACGTGGTAATACCAATGTTTTTTGCGCATTAGTGGTGTTCCAGGTGCCCAGGTGCCCTGGCGGGTGCTCTAGTGTGTGAACATCACTGGACATGGCCTATCAACAAAATCCATGAGCATTTCGCTTGGCATGACTAACATTGTTATAATAATGTTTTTTTGCCTGCTTAGGAATGTGACTTAATCATGTATTCACATTTATTCACATCGCTCTGTTCCCAGGGAACAAATCGATTCACAAAAAATAAGTCTTCAAGTTGAATTGTCCGTCTTATGGATATGACACATTGATATAATTGTAACGCTCTGTTCCCCATGAGGCTAGGTTCTCGCCAGGGGCGGCAGCACCCTGCGGGCACTGCCGCTTTGCGGGCACTTGCCTACCCTCTTGGGGAACATAGCGAATTGTAGAAATTATGCAGAAAGGAAATCTGTTATTATTGCTTTCAAATGAGTCAAAGGGGCCAAAGGAACTCGATGAATGTGACCGACGAGGTAGTTATTCATTCTGTCCTCTTGGTTCTTTTAAGCATTTTTTAATAAGTTACGGGGGAAAGACAGAGATTTTTTTAGAAAGATAGTAATGGGTCAGCCATTGATATTGAGTAGGATTTATCGAAGATGCTTTGCAACATAGGCTGTCGATTTAAGTTAGGGCAGTCAAGCCACAGTTGTGGAAGGCCAGCTGGTACAGTATGATTTTGTACCTGACTGGCCTTTTTTTGTCATTTTTCTGAAAATATTTTTATTTTTTGCATTACTATATTTGCATTTATATAGTCTTGCATTATATTACATGACATAACTAGAAAGGAGGCACTTTATGGCCATTGTAAAAATGCACGACAAGAGACGCGACATCACGTATGTCTATGAATCAATCTCCTACTGGGACAAGAGCGTGGGGCAGCCCCGCTCAAGAAGGAGGCTGCTTGGCAGGCTCGACCCCGAGACCGGAGACATCGTGCCCACGGGACGCAGGGGAAGGCCTCGCAAGGGCTCCCCGCAGCCTGGCGAGGCGGATGGGAAGTACAAGGCGCTGTACGAGGAGGCGCAGGCGCTGCTGAAGGACAAGGACATGGAGCTGTTCCGCCTCGGCGAAGAGCTCAGGCGCTCCGAAAGGCGGCGCGAGGCCCTCGAGGGGTGCATCGCCAGGGCGCTGGAAGCGCTTGGCCGTCGGCATGATGGGGACAACGGCTGAGGTCCATCAGTGAAGCGGCGCGGCTGCAGGACATATTCGGCTTCCTATTACTGGGGAAGCTCGCACAGGGAGGAGAGCCCCGGGGAGAAGGAGCGCGGCAGAATCTCCTTCCTGGAACGTGTCGTGGACCATCTTGGCGCGGAATGCAGGGCGAAGGACGACACCATCGTCTCGCTCAACCGCATGCTGCATGACATGACGGACAGCCTGCGTCTCTGCAGGTCCGAGCGCGACGAGGCGAGAAGGCGCCTGGAATCGTTCACGGTGGAGGCCGGAGGCGGGGCGTCGGGCGTCGAGGAGCTCAAGGCGAGCGGCGAATACTGGAAGGGGAAATACGAGAGGCTTCTGGAGAGGCATTCGGAGGCCGTGCGCGAGAACTGCGCCCTGAAGAGAAAACTGAACATCCGCGACGGCAAGGAAAGCGTGTTCGGCGCAAACGGGGCCCCGAGCCTGGACCATGTGTTCAAGGGCGATTCCACGGACGAGAACCGCGAGAGGAAGGGAGGCGCCCGAAAGGGGCACAGGGGACACGGGCGCAGGAAAATCGCGGAGGCGCAGGCAGGTGCCACGCCGGAGGCATGCAGCCGGCTCCCGGCACGGGAGGCCTGCTGCGGCGCGCCCGAGCTGTGCCCCGTCGGCACGCGGCGGAGGGAATACGACCGGTACATCCCCGCGAGATGGGACCACGTCGTCCTGGAGGAGACCATATACAAATGCTCCGGCTGCGGGAAGGTCGTCTACGCGCGGCCTTCGGACGTGCTTCCCAGGATGTCGTACTCGAACACGTGCCTGGTCCACGTCGCGGGGGAGATATTCCTGAACGGGCACACGGCGAAGTCCGTGGCGCTTTCGCTCGGCATGAGGCCAGGCACGCTGTTCAACCTGCTGGACATCCTCGCGGAGCGCCTCCGCCCCGCATACGATGCAGTCATGGCGTCGTCCGTCATGCAGAAAGTCCTGCACGCGGACGAGACGCAGTGGTGGATCGACGGGAAGAAAGGCTACGCATGGGTGTTCACCAACAGGAACATCTACCTTGTAATGCTCAAGGACACGCGCGGCTCATGCGTGCCCGCCTCGCTGTTCGGGTACAGGGGGAACGCGCAGCAGTCCCTCGCGCCAGGCGAGAAGTCCATCGCCGAGAGCCTTGGCGTGGCTCTGCTCACGCTGCTGGTCACGGACAGGTACGGGGGCTACCTTCCGGTCAATGTCGAGCACCAGTTCTGTTTCGAGCACCTGAAGCGCGACCTGGACAGGCTGCTGCAGTTCTCGCCGGGGCTGGAGGAGGTGGAGGCCTTCTGCGGGCAGTTCCGCCCGCTGCTGGCCGAGAGCATGCACCTGTGCGCCGACGGCGCACTGGACGACGCCTCGTACTACGCCAGGGCATCCGCCCTCCGCGAGAGGTTCAGGGCGCTTGTCTACGCGGACGCAAGGGACGCGGGGCTCAGGGGCTACCAGGACATATGGCGCGACAACTGGGACCACCTGTTCCATTGGGTCGAGCGCAGAGACGTCCGCTGCGAGAACAACACTGCGGAAAGAGCCATACGCCCCGTCGTGATAACGAGAAAGGCAAGCTTTGGAAGCCAGGGGAAGAACGGGGCCGAGAACAGGGAGATCATCACAAGCGTCCTGAAAACCGTCGAGCTCAGGGGCGTGAATCCTCGTGAATGGCTTCTGGAAGTCCTGGACAAAATGGCATCGGACACATCCTTCGACGTGGCCGCCGCGCTGCCCCCATCCGACAAGACACTGGAATTTGAAGTCCCGCTGAAGAATACGGGATGATGGCAGCCGTCAGAGGACGCGCGATTTGCATGGCATATTATTTTTGTTTGAGAATGCGGCATCTGGCCATGGCATATTCCGCCAGCCACATAAAAAAGCCCTCTGGATGCAACACTGTACCTGTTTTGACGCCATGCCAGAGGTGCTCTGTGTCCACACAGGGCTTGTGCTGGTCAATATCATTGGCTGACCCATTACAAAACTTTTTCTAACTTATGAGGTAATTTCAAAAACCAAGAGGTGATTTCAGCGCTTTGCCTTGCCCCAATTCCAACTTGGGCAATCGACGCTTCGGCGCTCACATTGGCAGTTTTAAATCACCTCAAATGAAAGTTCAATTTCAACCGAAGATGCATTGCCAAATGTAGATTATGCTTCCCAAAACCAAACCGTTAATTAGGAGTATCAGACAGAAAAAGCCTTTGATCAAGAACCATAAATGGCTTAAAATCATGTGCAATGCCTCGTCGCAGCTGCCTGTGGTGAAATATCCATAGCAGAAATCCATGATTATAATCGCCCATACGCCAAGCCAGAATTTCCACATGGACATTGCTTCACATCCGCCAGAATGCCTTGATATTTCACTTCCGCCAGAATGCCTTGATATTTCACTCCAGGTCTGGACATCATGAAGATTGGAGATTTCACCACTCTCCCCTGGCTCGAGAAAGTTTCCATATTCACTTGGAATTAGTTCACCCATGTCATTTGTGACCGTGCCATCGTAATTTTTAGAAATCCTCATGCTTTCCTTCCTTTTCTAAACTTGGTTCACTCAAAGAAATCTGTTTCTTTTTCTACCAATAGATGACAGGAGGACTTTTTTCTAAGGAGAACAATAAATAAAATCCGTGATAATCGGTGCCAATCCGTGGATAAATAAAAACTCTGTGTTGTTTTCAGACACTGCGGCGTTCAATGATGTTGCCTGTAACAAGCGCGCTTTGCACTGGCTGCATGCCCTCCGCCGCGTCATTCAGCAGCCTGATGGCGGTCTCGCCTATGTTGAATGCAGGTTGCTCGATTGTGGTCAGGCCCACATAGCGCCCCTCCTCCCAGGACACATTGTCATATCCTATCAGGGCGATATCATCTGGAATGCTCATTTCAAGGTGCTGCGCCGCAGTCCAGATGCGCCGCGCCCAATGGTCCCTGCCCGCGAAAATCGCGCATTTTCCCTTTTTCCTTGCAATATTTTTAAGCAGTTTCTCTACCGCCAGTGAAAGTTGCTCCTCTGATAGCGCATCTTCGAAAATGCGGCAGATGTCCTTTTCAGGCGCCAGGTCATCCTCCGCAAGCGCCCCCTTCAAGCCAGCAAACATTTCCTTGTAAATAAAAGGATGGGCACCGCCGCCAATAAAGCCGATATTCTGGAAGCCATGCTCAACCAGATAACGCCCCGCAATCCTGCCGACACCGCGAAAGTCCATCTTCACACACGGCACGGAGCCAGCCTCTTCATAGTTCGCCACCACATAGCGCATTCCAGATTGCTCCACCACGTCCTGCACCGCCTTGGGAAAACGGTCCAGAAACACAATGCCATCGCAGCCGCCTTCCGAAATATGCGCGGCAAGACGCCGCCCAACCAAATCGTCCTCGCTGAAAAACAGAAGCAGCTCCGCATTGAAATGCGCGGCAGAAGAGGCGGCGCCGCACAATATGTTGGCAATCTCCCCATTGCGCACGCCCGTGCCAGTGGCAGGCATTACAAGGATGTATTTGCGAAGAACCAGCCTCTCGCGCTCGGGAAACAGCAGTTTCATGCCCTTGCCAGGTACATGGTACACCCGTTTGCGGCGTATCAGTTCATCAAATACAGCCCGCAATGCGCCCCTGCCTATGGACAGCCGCCTGCACAATTCCCGTTCCGACGGCAAGAAGCCGGAGCCGCCCATGTCGCCATTCAGCAGCCCCTCCTCTATCGCCTTCAGTGCTTCCTCTGTTCGTTTCTGCATGGTGCAGGCCTATCTGTTGAAGAAAAATGGCTTTCCCGTGCGGGCGGATTCATAGATGCCGCATATAAGTTCCACGGCCCTGCGGCCCTCGTTGCCATCCAGCACCAGCGGCTTGCCTGTGAGTATCGCCTCCGCCAAATCCGAAATCTGGCTGGCATGCCCTGAGACATTTATGTTCTTGGGATCGGAGCCGCTGTGCGCACCAGTGCCGATAAGTTCCTTTCTTATTATCTCGTCCTGGGGATCTGGCGTTGCGAATTCCCAGCGCACAATTCGATCTTCCTCAAATGCAACCGTGCCCGTGCTGCCGGAAAATTCAATGCGGCGCGAGAAGCCAGGCGCACAGGATGTGCTGACCTCGATTGTGCCAAAGGAGCCATTGCGGTACTTGATTGTGGCGCACAGATTGTCTTCCACCTCGATGGAGTGGGTGAGTGTGCCCGAGAACGCAAATACTTCCTCTGGTGCGCCATTTACGTACAGCAGCAAATCCACCATGTGGATGGCCTGGTTCATCAATGCGCCGCCGCCGTCCATCTTCCAGGTGCCGCGCCAGTTGGAGGCCGCGTAGTACTTTGGCTCGCGGTACCAGCGCTGGGTGCCGCTTGCAAGAACCATGCGCCCAAAACGCCCTGCCTGCATGGCCTCACGCACAAGTTTTACAGGCTTGCTGAAACGGGACTGGAACACGGATGACAGCAGCACATGGTTCTCCTCGCAGACCCGTATCATCTCATCAACCCGCTGGAGATTGATTTCAATGGGCTTTTCACAAAGGATGTGCTTGCCTGCCTTTGCAGCAGGTATCGCCACCGCATGATGCGCACCTGAAGGCGTGGCTATCGTGACGGCGTCAATATCGGGGTCCGCCAGGAAATCCTCTAACTTCGTGTATGCCTTCACGCCAAATTC
>JAFYGL010000370.1 GCA_017543165.1 Victivallales bacterium
GAAGGAAGTTTCTTGCCAATGTGGTTGGCAATCTTCGCCAGCGTCTTCGTCGGCGCAAAGCCAATGCCACAGGGAATTCCCACCCACTGCAATATGGCACTCCGTATTTTACAGCCAAAGCCCTCCCAGTCCGTGCCTTCAGGCAACTGCGGATGTATGAATGCCTCGTCAATGGAATATTGTTCCACCTTGGGGACAAAATACCCCAAGGTCTCCATAACCCGCCTGGACAAATCACCATACAGCTCATAGTTGCTGGAGCGCAGCACCAGGCCATAGCTCTGGATAAAAGGGCGCAACTGGAAATACGGGGTTCCCATGGCGATGCCAAGTGCCTTGAACTCGTTGGAACGGCTTACGCAACACCCGTCGTTGTTGGACAAGACCGCCACTGGCTTCCCCTCCAGCGAAGGGTCAAACACACGCTCGCATGACACAAAGAAGTTGTTGCCATCCACCAGCCCTATCATAGCCTACTTTACGAACTGGTGCACCAGGGAGGTCACCACGCCGAACACACGCAACTCCATCCCCTCGTTGAAATATATTGGCTTGAACGCAGGATGGGCGGGTTCCAGCCATACGCGCCCCCCGTCAGTCCTGTAATATTTAACAGTGAATTCATTGTTGACGCAGGCAATCACAATGGCTCCGTCAGTTGGTGGGATGGAACGGTCCACCACCAGTATGTCCCCTGCCCTGATGCCAGCGCCTTGCATGGAATCCCCAGTGGCCTTGACAAAATACGTGGCCGCTGGCCTGTGCACCAGCAGCCTGTTCAAGTCAAGCGGGCTTTCCACATATTGCTCAGCGGGAGAAGGGAAGCCGCAGGCAACCAAATCTGCCATTATGGGAGGGTATTCCATAAGCGACTGTTTTTCCATACACGGAATTACTCAGATTTACACAGAAGCAATCCTAGGTCATAAAAAAGAACATAGAGAGGTAATTTCAAAACTATCATCAATGCGAGCGTCTAAGCGGCACTCACTCAAGTTGAAGTTTGGAAAAGGCAAAGCCTTGGAACCAAGTCTTGAAATTACCTCATCTGAATAATCCGTGGATAAAAGAACTTTATTTCCCTGTCTTTTCCTCTGCCTTCCCCTCAGTCTTTTCCTCTGCCTTCCCCTCTGCCTTTCCCTCTTTTATTTCCGCAGTCTTGTCCTTAATCGACTTCCAAAGGGACTTGCCCATTTCCACAGCGGAATTTCCCAGGGCCTTGGCGGACTTGGAAAGCTGCTCGGCGGAGTCGCCTACCGATTGCGTAGTGCTTTTTGCCTGCGTGACAACACTGCTACATACTTCGTCGAGAACAGTTGCAGTCGCTTCTGGAGGCGTAATCTCCTTTTCCTTGCCAATGTCATTCAAAGTGATTGTCGGCAACGGAATCGGCACTGCCAGGCCGCCTGCAAATGTTGCGGATATGCGGATGGTGCCGCCAGAAACCGTGACATGCGAAATCTCAACTGGACGCCCTTCCTTCTTCTCCTTCTTGTCGCCCTCCTCTTTTTCATCCTTGGCTGGAAGCAGACTCTGCACATTCTTCTGTATTGTGCCAATATTGCTGGTCAATTCCAATGGATTCCATTCGTATGTAATTTCAGGGGCATCTATGATGATATCCTTGATGTAGGTCCGCTTGCCCATGAACAGGCTCAATGGCTGCATCGACACATGTATCTTGCCAAGCTTGAAGGCGGAATCTGTCTTGTATCCACTTGGATTGCCGACAACCAGTTCCCCCAATTCAACCTTGCCGCGCAAAATCGAAATGCTCACATGCTCAACCTTGACGTCGCATTTTGTGACAGCGGAGCCAACAGTCTGTATTCCTGTTTTCACAACAGAGTCCAGGAAGATAAGCAAACCGCACAACACAACAGCTATTACTATCAAAACTCCTAGCAATATCTTGCCTATTTTGCAACCACACTTCTTCTTGCAACTGCATTCCTTCTCTTTACATTCTTTTTCTTCGCTCATCTCAAATCACCTCCATTATTAAAAACTGACATATTCATACAAAAGGCCGCATACAGCCAGAACCACAGCGAAAATCGCCCAGTACAACAGGCGTTTCTGACCACGCCTCAGCCTGCGGCGACGCGCCGCCAGGTCCCAGCTCAGCAGGCTCTTCTTTCTGCCATTGGACATCACTGTATGATGCCTCCTCCAGAATTCAGGAATATTCCCTTCAGGTTCATCTTCAGTTCCTGTGGATTATCCGAGAACTTGAAGGCAGTCTCCTCGGTTATCATCCCATCGTTGACCAGTTTCAGCAGGCATCCGTTGAAACTCATCATATCCTCCTCTGCGCCTGCGGCAATCGCCTGCGGCAACTTGTCAATCTGGTCGTCAAAGATCAACTTGCGAACGATTGGGGTGTTGATGAGTATCTCATTGACAGGCACGACGCCCTTCCCTGTTGCCTTGGGGGCAAGCCTCTGGCAGACGATGGCGCGGAGGCAGTCCGCCAGGCTCTTGCGCACCGTGTCTCTTTCCTCCAGCGGGAACATGTCCAGAATACGTGTAAGGCTCTGAGGTGCATTCTTCGTGTGCAGCGTGGTGATGACCATGTGTCCTGTCTCGGCGGCAGTAAGCGCAGTCTCGAATGTGGAGCGGTTGCGCATTTCGCCGACCATGATGATGTCAGGGTCCTGGCGCAGGGAATGCACGAGCGCGGAATCAAAGCTTTCCGCGTCCAGTCCCACTTCGCGCTGTTCGAAGAAGCAGAGATTGTCCTGGAACGTGTATTCAATCGGGTCCTCGATGGTGATGACATGCTCTTCTGAAGTGTTGTTCAAGTGGTCAAGCATGGCAGCCATTGTGGTGGACTTACCAGACCCCGTAGTACCTGAAATGAAGATGATGCCGTTGCGGGCCATGATGATCTTCTTCAGCACTTCTGGAAGCCCCACTTCCTTAACGGTAGGAGCCTTGCTCTTGACATGCCTGAATGTGAAGGCAGACTTGTCCCTCTGCCTGTGGAGATTCACACGGAAACGGCCAATGCCCTCTTCTTCCCAGGCAAAGTCCAAGTCACCAGTGCGCTTATACACATCAAGTTTTCCAGGCGGCAATATCTGCTGGATTGCCTTCTCAAAGAATACGCTGTCCGTCATGAAATCGGTTTCCACCAACTTGCTGTCAATGCGGAGCCTGACGTATTTTCCTTCGCGTATATGCAAGTCGGAGGCTCCACGCTCCACAGCATACTTCAAGATATCAAACAGCACGGAAGCGTCCCTGGTCGGATGCATGACAACGAAGGCAAGGACCTTGCGCTGGCGCTGCAAACGCCCCAGATAGCGCCCGTACTCGTCATCGTAAAAAAGGAAATTCTCGTTGATGAAGTCCAGCCCGTCATCATCCTCAAAACGCTTTTCCAGTTTCTTGTATTGTTCTGGGGGAAGTATGTCGCTCAGAAGGGACACCATCATCTCCTCGTTGGCAACAAGGTCTGTTTTCACCTGGTGCCCTTCTATGCGCAGCAATGACTCCTTGTCCAACTGGACAATCCATTCCGAGGCCTTGTTCTGCTCACCCGTAGTCAAAAAATCCCTAAACCAATCAAGCATATTCACTCCCTGACTAATAAAATCACTTCAACTCAAATATGAATTCGCTAGGCTGTATGCCGTAAGTCCCAGCGGAAATCAACACCAGGTTCTGCTTGCCCGCCTTCAGTTCCACTTCGCCGTATGCGGCGTCCGTGTTTGGCTGGCCAATTATCGTGCCCACGTACTTGCCGTCCGCAATGAGCATTGCCCTGGTGGCCCATTCGCGGCGGAACTGCTGGCGCCTCATCGTCACCTTGTAGGTGCCTGCCTTCTTCACATCGACAGTGTAGCTCACATATTCGCCAGCCTCCCGCAAATGCAAGGACTTGCGGCTGAAAACCGCGGTTCCAGTCTTCATGGTGCGGGCCTCCTGCTGCTTGTAGCTGCACACATTGTGCCCGCCCTTGTTGAATGAAGTCGCCTTCACGGCGCCTGGTATCTCAAACACCTGCATCGGTTCGCCAGGCTGTATGCCCATGATCACGGGCAAGGCCTCTGTCATGCCGACGCGTCCTTCCTTGTCCTGCACGCAGACACGGAAAATGTGGGTATATCCGTCAAACTGCGGGATGCGCCCTGAACGGCCAGCCGTGTTCCAGCGTGTGTCCTTGTAGTGCGCCTTGTCCATCACCAAAACAAAGGCGTAGGGCTTCTCTGTCTTGTAGTCCACAAGGTATCCGTTGTCATAGAGGTATGCCACCTCCACCTCGCTTGCCGCTTCCGCCGCAAAGTGCAGCCTGTCGCCTTCCTTGACGCAGGACTTGGGGCACTC
>JAFYGL010000371.1 GCA_017543165.1 Victivallales bacterium
GCATGTTTTGAATTCCATGCCAGAAGCAGGAATGTCTTCTTGCCGTCGATGTACCAGTTTCCATCATCGCCGCGGAACACCTCGTTCTTGCGATAGGGCAGTTTCCGCACCACATCGCTGGAAGTGCCCAGTGGCTTGCCGTCCTTGGAAGTCAGGCTTGCATTGACGATTATCTTCCCTTCCGGCAATTTGCTGTTGGGGCAGCTGAAGCGCACCTTGCCCGTCCCTGGCGCAGCATTGTCCTGGAAAATCACATTGCTGCCATTTTCAGTGGTAAGCCAATATTTCAACTGGGTGCCCTCCAGTTCCTTTTCAGGAAGATTGATGCCAATTTCACATATCATGTTCTCCAACTTCTGTGTAGCAAAAATGGCATTCCTGTAGGAGGGGGCAATTACGCGGATTGACAAAGGCTGGTACTGCGCCTGAATGACATCCTCCTTTTCGCTGAGAATGCGGCCATTGGCCACATCGCGTATCTGCGTCACTATTTTGTAGGCGCCGCTGTCGCCGCCCTGCAATTTTGTGGTGGTATATTTTATGTTCTTGCCATTGGGCACATTGACATTGGGATTCACCACGAACGCGGTTACACCGCCAGGCCCAATCAGGGTGCTGGTGATATTCACGCTGGTGTCCTTTCCTGTATGGTTCACAATCTCGCCATTTAGGGTGAAGGTATATTTCCTGGCATTCATCTGCAATTGACTGCTGACAGGCGAAATCTCCCAGGAATATGGGCGCAGGTCAAAATCTGGCGCGGGCAGCCTTAGGAAGGCGCCCGCCACATTGACAGCACCGTTCTTGGCGATGCTGGCCAGTTCGGTGGATTCCCTTGCCACATTGAAAGTCCATTCCTTTGCGCCGCCTTCACGCAGTTCCAATGCCCTGTAGGGTATGGCCAGCTCGCAGGTCCAGCTGTTTTCCTGCAATTTGGCTTTTGCCTCGAAGTGGCTTTCCCAACTCTTGTCCGCAATGTAGCCGCCCTGCTCGCACTTTCTGTCATGCAAGGCGCCATTCCGCCCCGCGACGAAGTGGAAATAGATGTCCTTGCCTCCAGTGGGGTCCAGCATTACCTCCACGCATTCCTTGAAAAGCAGTTTACCTTCCGCAGGTTCTGGCTGTTTTGGCGAAGGGGTATCCAGGCAACGGAACGCAAAGACCGCATGCGTCTCCGTGTAGGCGACTGCAAACTCCGTTTTCAGCGGGCTTCGCTTGTCCAAGTTATAGGCATAGAATTTCGAATAGAACTGCGCCTCCTTCCAGCAGGCATCATCCAGTTCGCCATCAATCACAGGCGGGATGCTAGCCCTGACGGGCTTGAAATCCGCACCAAACAACGCCAATGCCCCAACCAGACAAAGCAACAAAAACTTCCTTCCGTTCATCATAGTCAATCTCCTATACCGTCTTCTCATGGAAATATCGCAATTATACCCAATGCATTGGCAAATGCAAGATGCAAAATGCCATTTTCCTTTTTCTCAGCGGATTTTAGTCGCTTTTGTTAGCCAGCATAAAAAATGCGACTGCATATTGACATGAAAGTTTTTTTTGTTAGAATTCACAATGTCTCAAGAAAAAGTAATTCAAATACATATAAAATGAAGGAGATTTCACAATGAAAAAGTATTTCACATTGATTGAATTGCTGGTAGTCATCGCCATCATCGCAATTCTTGCCGCAATGCTGTTGCCAGCATTGAGCAAGGCACGCGCCAGGGCACGCATGATTTCCTGCACAAACAACATGAAGCAGATGGGCACATGCGCTGCATTGTATGGCAGCGAATACGATGATTTCTATCCAATCTATTTCATCAGTGACGGCGTGGCACACTACACTTGGGGCACTCTACTTGCGGCAACGCAGATGGCTCCCAGTTTCCTGGCCTGCCCCTCATGGTCAGTTGAAAATAACGACGAGACATCAGTTGCTGTCGCAAAAAGAGCCGTGCCAAACTTTACAGAAGTCGCCAATACTTGTTGGTATTATACGATGTATGGATTCAATCCTGATTTGAGACGCACATCACCCGTCACTCTTAATGTCGGAACAGTATCATATATCTCTGGCCGTTCAATTGATGCCAGGAATCCCTCGGCCCTGCTGATTATAAGTGAGAATTTCAACGGCAACAATAGACCACGCGGCTATTTCCAGATGTCCCGCAGTTTTGTAATCGGTGCTTACGTAGGCAATGTTGATTTGCGCCATGAAGGAGGAGCAAACATCCTGTTCGGCGATTTCCATGTGGAACTGTACAAGACACATATTCAGGTGGACAAGATGAATCAGGACACATCTTTGAACGCATACATATCACCTTTGTTCAACAGCTCGCAAAACGAAAAACTGTGGTGGATGCCCTCAAAGTAAGAATCAAACAAAACAAATAGCCAAAATTGGATTGTTTTTCCACTTGAGCTAAAGCGAAGCGGGATGCGGCTCAGCCGCCTCCCGCTTTTGCTATTATTTCAACGCTCTGTTCCCGATGAGGGTAGGTTCTCGCTGGGAGCGGCAGCGCCCGCAGGGCGCAACCATGCATAGTTGCTATGTTGTTGTCCATCGCCATTCAAACGCCTCGCGACTGGACAAAATCAGAAAGAGTGTAAAATTGGATGGCGGTGCAGTCTTGCAATGAGGCAAGGCTGCTGAAGTCAAAAAAACA
>JAFYGL010000372.1 GCA_017543165.1 Victivallales bacterium
CAATGTGGGCACTGCCGCAGAATATTTCGGGCCAGGAGTCGCCACGTTGAGCGTCCCAGAGCGCGCCACCATAACCAACATGGGTGCGGAACTGGGCGTGACCAGCTCCATATTCCCCTCCGATGAAGCGACGAAGGCATTTCTGGATGCGGAAGGGCGCGGCGACTGCTGGCAACCTCTTTCAGCGGACGAGGGGGCGGAGTATTCCCGCATAATTGACATTGATTTGAGCCAGTTGGAACCATTGGCGGCATGCCCCTCCAATCCAGGCAATGTGAAGCCCGTGTCTGAGATAGCGGGGCTGCCCGTGTCCCAGGTGCTGATTGGCTCCTGCACGAACAGTTCGCTAAAGGACATGCGCATGGTTGCGAAGGTCCTGGCGGGCAGGCATGTCAGCGATAAGTTGTCACTGGGCATTGCTCCAGGCAGCCGCCAGGTGCTGCGCATGCTGGGCGAGGAAGGCTCCCTGGCTGCAATGGTAGGCGCTGGATGCCGCATTCTGGAAAGCGCCTGCGGCCCATGCATTGGACAGGGCTTCAGCCCAGCCAGCGGGACTATCAGCGTGCGCACATTCAACCGCAATTTCCTGAACCGAACTGGCACCAAGAACGACCAGTGCTATCTAGTCAGCCCCGAAACTGCGGTCGCCACCGCCCTGACTGGCAAACTGACTGATCCAAGAACCCTTGGCATTGAATACCCCAAGTGGGAAATGCCAGAGCATTTTGCCATAGACGATGCCATGGTGCTGCCTCCTGCAAAGGAGCCTGGGGAGATTATCCGCCTGGAGACCATAGGCGAGCCGCCCGTGTGCACTCCATTGCCTGACACACTTGAGGCGGAAGTGCTGCTGAAAACTGGGGACAAGATAACCACCGACCATATCATGCCCGCTGGCGCATATCTCAAGTACCGCAGCAACATACCACGTTATTCGCGCTTTGTGTTCGAGTGCTTCAACGAGGCTGGCAGGCCCAGTTTTGCGGAACGGGCCGAGGCTGTCAAGGCGAAGGGGCTTGTGGGCGCAGTAGTAGGCGGGCTCAGCTTCGGGCAGGGTTCCAGCCGCGAACATGCGGCAATATGCCCGATGTACCTGGGCGTGCGTCTGCTAGTGGCCCGCAGCATAGAGCGAATCTTGTATGCCAACTACATAAACTTCGGCATCCTGCCATTGCTGTTCAAGGACGAGGCGGACTTGGCCAAGATAACGGAGGGCACCCGCATTGTCATAGAGAACCTGCGCGGAAAACTGCAACCAGGCGGAACCTTGACGGCGAAACTTGTGCAGAAGGACGGCTCTGAATGCGAGATTTCCTTGGCAAACACCCTGTCCCAGGAGGACATGGAGACGGTTTTGAAAGGAGGTCGCCTTGTCCTGTAGTGCATATTCCGTGAAAAGTGTGCTTTTGTTTTGGGGAGGGAATCTCTCATGCTGAAGTACACGTTCTTGCAGTCACTGGGGCAAGGTGGCATATCGGTGCTGGACCTGGTATCGCTGGAGGATGGAAGGACTGCGGTGCTGCGCAAGCTGCGTCCAATGCAATTCTTCAAGATAGGCAGCCAGCTCATGTTCCGCAGGGGGATTCGCATCCGTGCTTCCTTGCCGCAGAACGAGGGAATCGTGGCGTCGTATGCCACAGGCCATGCGGGGCTATGCCCTGCGGAACTGATAGAATATGTGCCTGGGGACAATCTCAGGATACTGCATAACAAGAAAAGCGCGGTGCTGCGGGAAAACATATACGCGATACTGCGTTCGGCGGCAAAGTCACTGGCTTTCGTGCACAGCTGCGGTTTGCAGCATCTGGATGTGAAACCAGAGAATTTCCTGCTCAAATCGGGTGGCGGAACCCATGTCAAACTGACGGATTTTGACCTGACGCTGCCTGCCGAGGAAACTGGAAGGAGAAAACAGTCTGGCACACCAGCATACATGGCGCCAGAGCAACTCTATGGCAAGTGCTCCAGCCAGGCAAGCGATGTGTTCTCCTTCTGTGTGATGTGCTATTATCTGCTTTCAGGGCATCCACCCTTTGCTGGAAGCACGCAGAAATCCTCCTTGAAAAGGCAGGCCAGCGAACGCGTGTTGGCTGCTCCTCTAGGGGACATGGTTTCAAATGTGCCTCGGCAATGGGAGGACGCCATAATGCTGGGACTGGAGAAACGCCCCGAGGCACGCATTCAAAATATGGTCGCCTGGCTTAAGACACTGGGCGACGAAACGAACATCTGAGGCAATCGTTGAAAAATGGGAAAGAATGTGTTATATACCAACGCTGAACTGCGCAGCCTCATAGTACCCTTGTTTTTCTCCACGCTGCTGTTCATTTCAGTTGGCGCGGCAGATTCAATGATGGTGGCCTCCCTGGGCGCGGAAAGTGTGTCTGGCGTGGCGCTGGTGGACATGGTAAACCTTCTTTTGGGCGGCATGCTGGCAGCACTGTCCACTGGCGGTGCCGTGGTCGCCTCGCAATATCTTGGGGCGGGACGCCCCAAGGATGGAAATGACAGCGCCAAGCAATTGCTTTTCATCTCCGAGTTGTTTTCAATAGCACTTTCATTGCTGTGCATTTTCGGCAAGCGTTTTATCTTGCATTTGTTCTTCGGCAACATACCTGAAGGAGTTGAGGCAGAGGCCATGCGCTACTTCCGTGTGACGTCATACATGTTCCCCTTCATGGGCATAAGTTTTGCGGCGGCGGCCATATTGCGTTCCATTGACAAGGCGAGGAGCACCTTGATTTCCTCCATTATCGTGAATATCATCAACATAGCCGGCAACTATCTATGCATATTCGTGTTCAAATGGGGCGTCACTGGCGCGGCCATTTCCACGATTCTGTCCCGTATCGCGGCATGTGTGTATTTGTTTGCGGTCTTGAGCGACCGCGGCAACAAGATATATGTCTCGCTGCATGAGCATTTCAGTGTGAATCTTGCCAAGATAAAGAAGATATTGTTCATTGGCATTCCCAGCGGCTTCGAGACTGGCATTTTCACGCTGGGGCGTCTTCTGGTGGTAGGCATTGTGACAAAGTTCGGCACGCAGGAACTGGCCGCCAATTCAGTCGCCAACTCCATTTCCAGCATAGGCTGCATAATGGGCAACACATTCTGCCTGGCAATGATACCAGTCATCGGCAGGGCGGTGGGCACTGGCAACATGGATACAGTCCGCGCGTATGTATGGAAGATGAGCAAATGGGCCTGGAGTTCATACGCCATCTGGAATGTGTGCGTGTATGCGCTCCTGCCGTTCATCCTTGGATTCTACACCAAGCTGACGCCCGAGACCAAGCACCTGGTCCTGGTGCTGTGCAGCATACATCTGCTGTTCGGCATTCTGGGCTGGTCCTTCTCCTTTACATTCCCCTGCGCGCTGCGGGCCATGAATGACGTCAAGTTCACCATGTGCGTATCCGTGGGTTCCATGATCATAGTGAGAATTGGTCTGGCATACTACTTCGGGCAGTATCTTGGCTGGGGCGCCATTGGCACCTGGATTGCCATGGTGTGCGACTGGGTTGTCAGGATAAGTTTCTTCCTGGGGCGATACAAATCAGGCGCCTGGCAGAAATATGCCTTGTCCGCATTGAAATGAGGTGGCTTATGCATCGTGCAAAATGTTTTCTGCCGCTGTTTTTCCTGTTGCTTGTCTGCCTCCAGGGATATGCGTATCCAGCCAAGGGCAAGTTGACCAGAAAGGAGCAGACCCTGGAGGACAAGGCAAAAAAATGGGACATAGACATATCCCAGAAGTTCAAGAGCGATGCTGTCACGGGAAAGCCAGTGACTGGCTTGTTCCTGGCAAAGGATTTGCTGCGCTTCTTCGAGTGCCTGGAATATCTGCCAGAGAACTTTGTGAAGCGCTCAGGCATCAACAAGGTCGTGATACTGGATGATTTGAAATTGCGGAATGTTCCAGCGGGAGGCGTGGCCGCGGGAAATGTGATGGTGTTGAGGAAGGGCTTCCAGAAGCACGTATTCTACCACGAGCTTTTCCACATATTTGATGACACTGTGCATACCAACAAGCAGTGGTGCAATCTGAATCCAAAGGACTTTGTCTATAAAGGCAGCGACTTCTACGATGTGGACTTGAAGAAGCGCGATGCCAAGAAGGTGGAGAAGAATTCCTGGCTCCACAAGATGATGCCCCACTTTGTCAGCGAATATGCCATGAGCTTCGAGCACGAGGACCGTGCCGAGGTATTCGCCTCCATGGTGGTGGAGGGCAAGGACTTCAGGAAAAGGACGGCGAAGAGCTCCGTCATGCGCAAGAAAATGAACATGATAATGGATATGACTGAAAGTAAAAGGCTTCTGGGGCGTGATTTCTGGAAGAAACGCCTAAATGGAAAGTCTCTGGAATAGCAATAAAAGGTGGATGGAATGAACTACTGGAAGTTGAATCTGGCGATGTTGTGGCTTTCGCAACTGCTGATAATGGCAGGTTTTGATGCGATGATACCGTTCATACCCTTGTTCATCAAGGATGGGCTGGGCGTAAGCGACCCCGCCGCATTGATGATGTACGTGTCCATGTTTAATTTCTGGGGCTCCATGGGATATGCCATATTCAATCCCATCTGGGGCTTCTTGGCGGACAAGTTCGGCGTAAAGCCAATGCTGCTGAGGGGCACC
>JAFYGL010000373.1 GCA_017543165.1 Victivallales bacterium
ATCAGGAATGAATTCCCCTTTTTCCCCTCGGGCAATCCCATTTCCGCAAGAGGAATTTCCAGTGTTGCCTCCCAGCGATTCGCCAGGCGTAGCGCCTTCACGCGGCACGGGCTGCGCCAAGTGCCGTCAAGCGAAGTGCCTCCAGGAGAGACTTTCCAGCTGCCCTGTGCGCCATTTGCGTTTATATCTATCTGGTAATATGGGGCGGTCATGATATTTCAACATGCAGCCGCCTTATTGGCAATTGTTTCGTGCCAAAGAATGAAAAATCATTCCAGTTTGAAATGTAGGTATGGCGTAATACATTATGCCGAAATCTTGAGGTTTTGTTGCAAGGCTAATTTTAAGGAGAATGTTACATGACAAGATTGATTTCTGAGTACACCACACAGGTCACTGACCTGATGAAGACCATTGCAAAGGAAGAGGAGGAGAACATCCTTAAGGCGGCCGATCTGCTGTCGGACAAGGTGAACGAGGGGCGCCTCATCAACATTTTCGGCGCTGGCGGCCATTCGGCAATCGCGGCGATGGAGATTTTCTGGCGCGCTGGCGGCATCGCCCAGGTCAATGGCATGTTCCCCGTGGGCACAAACATAATCACCGCAGGCCCCACCACGGCAAAGGTCCAGGGACTGGCGCCGTATATCCTGAATTTCTACGATGTGTACAAGGACGATGTGCTGATTCTGGTGAACTTCTACGGGCTGAACATAGTCGGCGTGGATGTGGCAATCGAGGCGCAGAAGCGCGGCGTCAAGCTGATTACAGTCAATGCCCATAAATTCGCAAAGAAGGTGCCGAAGAACTTCATCTGGCGGCACTCCAGCAAGAAGAACATCAATGATTTCGCGGACATTGCCGTCGATAATCACGTGCCATATCCAGATGCAATCCTTCGTGAAGAGGGCATTGAGGAGGAATTCGCGCCAACTGCAACCACGCTGACCTGCTTTACGCTGAACCTGATCATGGCGGAGACAATCAAGGCAATCAAGGACAAGGGCGGCCATCCTGACATCTGGGTAAGCAACAACATCCCTGGCTGCGACGAGCATAACAAGCCCATCCATGACCGCTACCGCAAGAGGATTCACCACCTGTATCCCGTCTGGTAGTCAATATGCATAATGCCATTGAATTCGCGCGGCAGGATGTGCGGCGCTGCCTGGAAGGCTACCCCAATGCGCCAAGGGTGGACTTTTTGATTGCGCCTGAATTGGGCGAGCAGGAGTACACTGTGGACGGAGATGGCGGAGGCTATCGCATTGCGGGCGGCAGTCCCGTTGGCGCAATGTACGGTGCGTATGCCCTGCTTGCGCGCATGGGCTTCCGTTGGTTCAGCCCCGATGAATGGGACGAGGAACGCCCGGAGACGCTGTTCCTGCCCGTATTGCATCTGCGTGAAAAGCCGTCGTTTTCGCTGCGCGGATTCTTTGGCGTGGAAAAGAGGGACACGGAGCAGTTCATCCGCTGGATGATACGCAACAGAATGAATTTCTGGACTGGCTCCACTGGCTACAAGGAACTGTGCCTGCAGTGCGGCTTTTCGCTACGCGGCAATCCGCCTGGAGGCACCCACAGGGTTTGCGCGGACTTCCTGCCGCCAGAAAAGTATTTTGCATCCCATCCCGAATGGTTTGCGCTGATTGACGGGCGGCGTCGCGCGAACCAGCCAGCGGACAATGTGTCGGACAACATCTGCTTCTCCAATGACGAGGCCTGCCATGAACTGGCGTTGAATCTGGCTGAGGCACTTGAGAATGGCGCACTTTCCGCGGCAAACACCTTTGTGTTGTGCCCATTTGACAATGGAGTGTGGTGCCAATGCGAGAACTGCGCCAAGCTTGGCAACAAAACAAGCCAGTTCATGCATTTGCTGTATATTTGCCAGAAGGTGATAAAGGAGCGCGTGTCCCGAAAGGTGACTCTCATCACATCCGCATATCATGAGATGCTCCCCATTCCTTCAGAGCCGCTTCCAGATGACTTCGACTATGACAGCGTCCTGGTGGAATACTTTCCAATCGAGCGCTGCTATGCCCACGACTTCAATGACGCCAACTGCCTTGCCAACAGCGCCCTGAATGCCAGGCTTCTGGCATGGACCCAAAACACGAAATTCAAGATCATCCTCTGCGAATACTACAATGTGTCCACTTTCGCGTCAATGGCGTTTCCATTGGCGGATGGCATGGCCAGGGACATTCCGTACTACAAATCCTGCGGCATAGACGCAATCAACTATATGCACGTGAGCACTGCTCTTTGGGGTGAATTGGCATTCAACAACTGGACATTCGCCCAGAAACTGTGGAACGCCGATGCCGACACCAGCGATTTCTTTGAAATGAGATACCATGCCTCCTCTATGGTTATGCGCCGTTTCTATGACATCCTGGCGCAGGCCACGCGCAACTGCAAGTTGCTGAAGCACTACCAGACCATGGAGATTACAGAGGATGGGCGGCTTGTCAACTTCTGTTTCTGGAGACGCCTGGCCGCTTTGGATAAGCAAGGCCCATTCTTCCCGAATAGTCATTTCAGTTATGACAAGGACATGGACGGGCTTCCGTGCCTGCTCACCACAATGCGTCTGCTGGAGGACGCAAAGGCATGCCTTAAGGAGGCATTGGCCAAATGCGATGACGAGGTCGTGCAGCCACGCCTGTATATGGACATGTGCCGATTCAGCTACACATACGACATCATTCATTTCATTGAGGCACTGGCGCGCCTGCGCCTCAATGAAGACAATGCGGAATTGGCGAAAAAGGCCGCGTTGGACTTGAACAAGTATGGGGAACGCCTGCGGCAGGAGAAGTCAATGCAGGCCAACATACGCGCCGAGGGTGCGCCAAACCTGAGGATGTACACGAATGGCCTGACCTCGACACAGTGCCAGGATACATACGCGGCCCTTATGAAAAAATACAATTTGCCGACTGCGCCTTGGGAGCCAGGCGAACTGCGCAAAGTGGTTCAGGGATAAGATAAATAGTGGGCAGTCTCTTTTTAGATGTTGCCCAGATGTATGTTGATGAAGCCCCGTTTTTGCGCCAGGGAGCGTATGTGGTACAATGTTTCAGGTTGCGTGCATGGGATGCTGCATTTGTAGGCAGGATAATATGCATTGAAATGCAGCGGCACCGATTTGTCCAGATGCGCTTCCACCCAGTCCAGCCAGGCTAGCGTGGAGGCATCGTCATCGTTTTTGCCTGGTATGACCAAGGTGGTGATTTCCAGATGCACACCCAATGCGTACAGTTTTTCCAGTGAATCCAGCACTGGCTGCAATGTGGCCTGGCACATCTGGCTGTAGAAGTCCTGGCTGAAGCCCTTCATGTCGATGTTGGCTGCGTCTATCAGGGGATACAACTCGTCCGCCGCTTCTGGTGAAATGTAGCCGTTGCTGACAAGCACGGTTTTTATGCCGGCCTTGTGCGCCAACTGCGCTATGTCAATGGCATATTCCGCGAAGGTGCTGGGCTCGTTGTAGGTGAATGAGAGGGAAGGGCACTTGTGTTGCTGTGTCAACTTGACTATTTGCGCGGGAGATATGTCCCGATACAAGGTGTCAGGCGTATAGCTTTGCCTGGAGAGGCTGTAGTTCTGGCAGAAGACGCAGCCCAGATTGCAGCCAAACGCGCCGAAGGACAAGGTCTTTGTCCCTGGCATGAAATGGGCAAGGGGCTTCTTTTCAATGGGGTCTATGGCAACCGATACGGGATGCCCGTATGACAGGCTGTACAAGGCACCATCACAGTTTTCCCTGGCTGCGCAGTAGCCAGTGCAGCCAGGCTGTATGCGGCATTGTCTAGGGCAGAGGCGGCATTGGACGGCATTGCCCTCAAGTGCCTGCCACCATTTTGCTTTGTGTAGTGTCATTTTTTTTGTTCCACAGATTTCCACAGATTATCGCAGATTGTTTTTTGTAATTTTCAATGTTATAGAATGTAGTTTTGGGGGGCTGTTTGGGGAGAACTATAAAATCGAGTTTTCTATATGGCTATATGCCTGGCATATAGACACCCAGACACCTAGACACCTAGGCACCTAGGCACCTAGGCACATAAAAGTATAACTGTCTGGAAACTTAAGTATATAATTTCCTGTTTATTGCCCCAGATGCCTAAGCAGTACCAGCATTTGGGGGCAGAACGTCGCAAATGCATTTCTCATTACTCTGCCCCCTCTCACGTGCGCGTAATCATCTATGTGTGCATACATGGGGTGGGGGACGGTTTATCCGTCCCCCACCC
>JAFYGL010000374.1 GCA_017543165.1 Victivallales bacterium
CTTCAATGCCAGGGCAAATGCGGGCAAACTTTGCGTGCGCAATTTGGAGATAGGCTATCTTAAGCAGGAACTGCTGCCGCCGCCAGTGTCCCGCATACCACGGCGCGGTGCCATAAAGGACAGTCTCAAGGCGGGCAATCTTGTGTTGAAGCAGGGTAGCGCTGGCGGCTTTGCGCTGCTAGATTCGCGCACGGGACTGGAATTGAGGGTGGAGACCGCAGTGGGCATGAAGTCCACCATTGAAGCGCAATTCAAGGCGGAGGACGGCGAGGCCGGCGCGGAAGTGCGCAAGTCGCCCTACGGCATTGACATCAGCGGCACATTCGGGCAATTCAAGATTGACAGGCATCTTTCCATGGAGGGAGATACGCTATGCTGGCGCGAGACCTGGGAGAACATCGGCAAGCAGGACATGGGCCTGCCGTTCAGGCATCGCTTCTTCCTGCCTTCTGCGAGGACGCGTTTCCACCTGGGAGGCAATCCTGATGTGGAAACCATCGTGAGCGAGGCGGCGAACCCCAGCGTTTTCGTGGCATCAATGGAAAAGCAGGGCTGCGGCTTCGGCATTGTGGCTGAGAATGACTGGCTCAGGCTGCTGCTGGGGCTGAACGCATCTGGCGGCGTGGCGGAAATCTATACGGACCAGTTGGCGCTGGAGCCTGGAAAGTCCATCACATTCCAGTTCAGGATTTTGCCGCAAAGCAGCGGCGAGGGATACTGGGGCTTCATAAACCAGTTGCGCCAGATTTGGAGCCTGAACGGTCCTGTGATGAAACGCCCCTTCTTCTGGGCCACAAGCATACATGCCGCGAAGGGCGCGACTTTCCAGGAGAAGATAAAGAACTGCTATGCCCATCTTGGACCCATATACGTGGCGTTGCCGCCCTGGATTACCTCATTGGACAGGAACGCCGTCATGTCGGGATTTTTCCCGAAGTTGAAGGCTGGGCAGGAGCCTGCGCCAGGAAACTGCCCTGAATTCGATGTCAATGCCTTCCTTACTTTCAAGCACCAGAACAGGTACTGGGCGCAGTTCAGGAAGGACATCGGCAATGTAAAGGCCAATGCGCCAAATGTGGATGTGGTGCTGATGACACATCCTGCCATGTACACCGTTTACAGGCCACTGGCGCATTTGTGGCCCAGGGCGGACAGCGTAATCCGCACCGCAGAGGGGAAGCCCTTTGAATCAACATATTACAGCCGTGCCTGGCTCAACAAAATGTGCGACAAGGGCTTCGGCATCTACTATTATGTCCCGCGAGTGGGAAATACCCACTACAAGATGAAGATGGAGGAGATGGAGAGGGCCTTCCGCGAGACTGAGGCCGTGGGGCTCTACAGCGATGAATTCTGCTGGTGCTTCTCGCAACGTGGATACAGCAGGTACGACTATGGGCACAGGGACGAGTATTCTGCTGATTTGAACGAGGACGGCACCGTGCGCCGCAGGAAATGCGACAATGGCTTTGCCACAATCCCGTTCCAGCTGGACTATATTGCACGCATAAACGGCAAGGGCAAGTTCTTCATGGGCAATGGCGCGGCTGGCGTGGAGAGTGTCATGAAGTCCCCCTATATGCGCTTCTGCGAAGGCGGGAATGGCGTGGGCATGATGTCCAACGCCCATTTGAATCCAGTGCCCATGATACTGGGCAACTATGGGGACCGCACCACTCTGCCTGGCGTGATGAAGGCGGTGCGGACGGCGTTGTCCGTGGGCTGCGCGTTTTCGCCTGACGGCAATGTCAATCTGCTTCTGCCAGACGCGGACAACTTCATCTGCAAGCAGTATCCGCTGTCAATACAGAGGATATATTCTGGTGTAATCTATGGCGAGCAGCGCCTTATCACCAGCAAGAGCGGCAAGTATGACGTTGGCAAGAAAGGCACGTTTAAGCTGTTCCTGTATGGCAAGGACGGCCTGCGCATCAAGGAGCAGAACACCATCCAGTGCAATGACGGCATCGTTGAGGTAAACGTGCCAAACGAAGGCCTGGCAATCGTGGAATACTGATGTGCATAATGTGCGCGGCCATTTGGCCGCGCATCAGGACGCGTGAATGCCATGCGGCTATAAGTAATGTGCCTGGTAATTGGTCAGCCCCTCCCTCTTTCGCAGAGGGAGGGGCTGACGATTATAAATGCCAGTATTTTCGACTATTTATAATTGTAAGAGAGGCGGAGACAATTAAATTACAAATTCATTTTTTATTTCAACTTACCATAGCCAATGTGTAAACAAACCATGAAGATTTCATCAATCACGAAATGTCTTTTTATTGCTTTAATTCCCATGCTTGCGGGGTGCCTATTCCTTGGACCTGACTACAAGGAACCACAATGGGGCGGTCCTGAAAAATGGTACGGCAGCGCACCAGCCACCTCGCCTTTGCCAGACGGCGCGCAATGGTGGACCATATTCAATGACCCAATCCTCAACGAACTTGAGGACAAGCTGCTGGAGCAGAATCCAACACTGGCAGCCGCCGTGGCGAGGCTGGACGCCGCCGCCGCGCAGATTGGCATTGCCCGCAGTTCGTATGCCCCGTCCCTGAATCTTTCTGGTTCCGCCGCATACGACAGGGCGTCTGGCGAGGTGCGCACATCCACCAAATCGCCCCACAATCCCGAATGGCTCTTGAAGCCAGGCGTCAGTATGTCATGGGAACTTGACTTCTGGGGCCGCGTCCGCCGCAACGTGGAGGCCGCGAAGGCTGACTTCGAGGCTACCGCCCAGGATATTCTAGATTCACGGCGTCTCCTCTCCGCGAAGCTGGCCACCTGCTATGTCGCACTCCGCACGCTCCAGGCACGCCTGGACTATGCTCGCAAGAACGCAGAACTCCAGGAGAAAACCCTTGAATTCATCCACAACCGCCATGAATCTGGCCTCTGCGGCGAACTGGATTTCCGCCAGGCCGAGATGAACCTGGCCTCCACACGTGCCAACATCCCCGCCCTGGAGTCGAAGATAGATTCCGCACTCAATTCCATAGCCATACTTGTAGGCGGCTATCCTGGCTCGCTGGAGTATCTCCGCAAAGTCGCCCCAGTCCCGCTTCCTGACAATGCCTCGCTTCCGACCACGCTGCCAGCGGATTTGCTCCGCAATCGTCCAGACGTCGCCGCGGCTGCCCATCGCATACATTCAGCAGTCGCCAGCATCGGCTCCGCCAAGGCCGAGTTCTTCCCGAAAATCTCCATCAACGGCTCCTTTGCATTCGCCGCCACCAGCAACAATCCACTTTTCTCAAGAAACGCCCAGAACTATTCCATTGGCCCCAGCATTGAATGGTCCATTTTCACAGCGGGGCGCCTCCGCAACCAGTATCTGGCAGCCAAGGCGAAGGCCCGTGCCGCCGAGGAGGACTTCCGCGCCGCCGTTCTTACTGCGGCCTCCGAATGCGAAAGCGCCATTTCCTCCCACCGTGCAGCCAACACCGCCCTCAAGGACTTGCGCACGTCCGTCGCAGCCACAGAGAAGGCAGTCGAGCTTGTGGATACCCAATACCGCTCTGGCCTGACCGATTTCCAGAACGTACTTGACATGCAGCGGCAGTTGGCCACCAACCAGGATTCCCTGGCCGTGGGCATTGGCACCGCCGCCTCCGCGCTAGTGGAGGTCTGGCAGTCCTTCGGTGCCCCTTCATCCCCTTCAAAAACAGTTGATGACAATAAATAAACAATTTAAGAGGTAAAAACAATGAAACTAGGTGTCCGTATTTTTGCTCTTGTCCTGTTGGTTGCCGCCGTGGCCGCGGTGTTTTTATATCATGGCGGCAAATCTGGCGAAGACAATACACCGCCGCCAGTGCGCCCGATCAAGTCGATAGTTGTCGGCGCGCCGAAGACCATGCCAGCAGTGCGCTTTCCTGGCATTGTTGACGCCAGCACAGGCGTTGACCTTTCCTTTGAGGTAAGCGGCCGCATTGTGGAATTCCCCGTGGTTCGCGGGCAGCAAGTCAAGGAGGGGGAGGTGCTTGCCCGTCTGGATGACCGTGACTACGCCAACCAGGTCAAGAATGACGAGGCTGAACTGGCATACGCGGAATCCAATTTCAATCGCATAAAGACGGCCATGGAGAAGAACGCAGTCTCCCAGGACGACTATTCAAAAGCCAAAGCCAGTGCCGACAAGGCACGCGCCGCCCTGGCAATCTCCCGCAAGGCACTGGAGGACACCAAACTCAAGGCCACTTTTTCGGGCGTCATCTCCGACACATACGTCAACAACTTCGATACGATTTCATCGGGAAAGCCCATTCTCAAACTTCAGAACCTGAGCACGCTTGACTTGATAGTCTCTGTTCCCGAATCATACGTTATCTCTGCGCCAAACAGCATTCGCACGCGCTTCAAGTTCGAAGCCAGTTTCGATTCTCTGCCAGGCCGTGTCTTTCCAGTGCGCGTAAAGGAGGCCGCCCGTGTGGCCGATTCAGTCACCCAGACCTACCGCGCCACCGTCACACTCGATGCACCAAAGGACCTGAACATACTTCCTGGCATGACCTGTACCGTCACCACTGTCGTCGCCGCCGATACCCTGCCACAGACAAGCAAGGGGCTTCTTTCAGTGCCGTCCGACGCGGTGGGCAATGCCGCGGACACGAATCCCTTTGTCTGGCGTCTTGATGACAACGGGGATGGCTCATACACAGTTCATCGCGTCAATGTCACGCTTGAAATGCGTTCAGGAAATGACATTTTCATTACAAATGGCCTGAAAGCAGGCGACCGCATAGCAGTCGCTGGCATCACGGTGCTTACCGAGGGGCGCAAAGTCCGCCTTCTTAATGAAGAGGCCAAGGCCGCAGTCAACCACAAGGCAGCCCAGCCAGAGAAAGCGCAGTCGAATCCCAAGCCATGAATCCTAACCCAAGGCCACTTGCCCACCATTTGCAATGAACATAGCACAATTTTGCATAAAGAATAAAGTTGTCACCTGGGCTTTTTCCATTGCCATATTTGCGGCAGGCATTTTAGCCTACCGAACCATTGGCCGCCTGGAGGACCCTGAGTTTACCATCAAGATCGCCCAGGTCATTACACTGTGGCCTGGAGCCACTGCCTCTGAAGTCGCCTCGGAATTGACCGAGCCGATTGAGACCGCCATCCAGCAGATGGGCCAGGTCAAGAGAGTCACATCCACATCCTATCCTGGACGTTCCATCATCTCGGTTGAAATGAAGGACAAGTACGGCAAGGCTGAACTCCCGCAGGTGTGGGATGAACTCCGCCGCAAGGTCAATGACAACCTCTCATCACTGCCTTCCGGAGCCTTGCCGCCCACCGTCTGCGACGACTTCGGCGATGTGTATGGCATGTATTTCGTGATTTACGGCGATGGATACTCCATGGCCGAACTCAAGGAGCACGCCAAGTTGCTGCGCCGTGAATTGCTCCTTTGCCAGGACGTTGCCAAAATCGAGTTGAAAGGCGAGCGGGACGAAGTCATTTATTTTGAGATTTCACGTGCGCGTCTTGCCAATATGGGCATTTCAATTGCGGAAATCAAAAAACTGATTTCTGGCCAGAACGATGCCGCCAATGCGGGACACCTTACAGTGGGGGACAAATACATCCGCATCGACCCCACTGGCAAGCTAAACACCGTTGATGATTTGGGCGAACTTCTCATAGTTCGCAGCAATGCTGAAAGCCGTCCAACAGTGCGTCTGAAAGACATAGCCACCATTCGCCGCGGCTACAAGGAACCGCCATCCGCCATTCTTCGCTACAATGGCCATCCCTGCATTGCCCTGGGTGTTTCCACGATTTCAGGCGGCAATGTAACAGTCATGGCGAACGCCTTGTCAAAGCGCCTGAAGGAACTGGAGGTCACCACCCCCATCGGCATAGAAATCGGCATGATTTCCAACCAGGCCGAAACTGTCGAAGCCGCCATCTCCAGTTTCATGGTGAACTTGATTGAATCCGTCATCATCGTGATTGCCGTGCTGCTTTTCAGCATGGGGCTTCGCTCTGGCCTGCTGATTGGCACAGTCCTGATTTTCACGGTGATGGCGACCATCGCAGTCATGAAGCAACTTGGCGTGCTTTTGGAGCGCATCTCACTGGGCGCGTTCATTATCGCACTGGGAATGCTGGTTGACAACGCCATTGTCGTGACCGAGTCTGTTCTTGTGGCGGCGCAGAAGGGGCTTGACAAGGTGAAGGCCGCCGTCGATGTCATCAAGCAGTCAATCTGGCCGCTCCTGGGTGCAACAATCATCGCCATCCTTTCATTTGCACCCATAGGCGCTTCGCAGGATTCCTCTGGCGAATATTGCCGCTCGCTCTTCATTGTCCTTATGGTCTCGCTCCTTTTCTCCTGGCTATTCGCAATAACCCTGACTCCGCTCTTCGCGGCGGATTTCCTCAAGTCGGATAAGAAGGAGGGCAATGAGAGCGACCCATATTCCAGCGGCTTCTTCAAAGTCTATCGTGGCTTTTTGGTCGCCTGCCTTCGCCACCGCTATATTTGCCTGGCGGTCATGATTGCCATGCTTATTGCGGCTTGCAAGGGCTTCGGCCATGTCAAGCAAATATTCTTCCCAGATTCCACGCGCAAGCAGATGATGGTGCACTTCTGGATGCCAGAAGGTTCCTCCATACATGCCACGGACAGAGGGCTCTCAACGCTGGCAGAGCATGTGCGCACACTTGAAGGCGTAACAGGCACCGCTCAAATGGCAGGAACTGGCGGCCTTCGCTTTCTCCTGACATATTCGCCTGAAAACGATGACGATGCATACGGTATTCTTTTCGTTGATATTGACGATTATCAACGCGTGCCCGAACTTTCCATGAAAATCAACGAGTTTGCCGCAGACAATCTACCCGATGCCATGATTTCCTGCCAGCGCTTCGTTCTGGGGCCTGGCGATGCCCAGAAGATACAACTCCGCATCATGGGTTCCGATGCCGATGTAATCCGCAATTTGGGCGAAAAAGCGCTTAACGTATTCCGTGAGGACGGGCATTTGGTCGAGGTGCAGTCATCCTGGCGCAATCGGACGGATTTGCTGCGCCCGATTGTGTCCCCCGCGCGCCTTCGTGCCCTGGGCATCACCCGCCAGGAAGTGGCGGAGGCGCTCAAGACTGCCACGGACGGCACCAGCATAGGCACCTGGCTTGAAGGGGACGAAAGCATCTCCATACTCATGCGTGCGCCCGAAGTCGAGCGCAACGACCCAGATTCACTCATGTCTGCGTGGTTCTATCCCTCCTCTCTCTCCTATCCCATTCCGCTTATGCAGGTGGTCTCTGGATTCGAGAATGCATCCGAAGACCCGATTATCTACCGTAGAAACCGTCACCTCTGCCTCACGGTCAAGGCAAATCCCGAAGCAGGCGGGAACGCCAATGTTGCGTTGCAACGCCTTATGCCGCGCATTGCTGAACTAGCCAAGACATTCCCTGGAGGCTACTGGGTTGAATGGGGCGGCGAGTATGAAAGCAATCATGACGCCAACAGCAGTGTTCTTTCTAAGATACCGCCAATACTGCTCATAATGTTCCTGATAATGGTGGGGCTCTTCAACTCCATACGGAAGCCCCTTGTCATCTTCTGCACGGTGCCGCTTGTCCTTGTTGGCGTTGTGGTTGGCTTGCTGAGTTTCTCACAGCCCTTCGGTTTCATGGCTCTGCTGGGCCTGCTGTCCCTTATCGGAATGCAGATCAAGAACGCAATCGTGCTCATTGATGAAATCAACGCGCGGCAGGAGGCAGGCGATTCTGCCATTGACGCCGTAGTGAGCGCTGGCATCACCCGCCTGCGCCCCGTCGGCATGGCCGCAGCCACCACAGTTCTGGGCATGATACCTCTTGTGGCGGATCCGTTCTATTCTGCCATGGCCGTGACTGTCATGTGCGGCTTGGCTTTTGCAACGGTGCTGACCATGATCGTCATTCCCGTGAACTACGCGATTTTCTTCCATCTCCCCGCACCAGGCAATAAACGGGGCGAACGGGGCGGCTGAAGCCGCCCCCTCCGAGAGAAACAAGGAGGGAGAAATGAATGATGAAAGGAAAATTTTAGATAAGTCTTCGGAGGGATTCTCGGAGGGGGCGGCTTCAGCCGCCCCGTTTGCCCCGTTCGCCCCGTTTGCCTCGTTCCCCCGCCGAAAGTCGTTGCGGAACGCCAACATCAATTACTCTGCGGGGTGTTGGGCGGTGACGATTCAGGTTGCGAAGAACAAGTCGCTTTTGGGGGCGATTGTCGGCGACAAGGTGGTTTTGAACGAACTTGGGCAGAAAGTCGAGGCATATTGGCGGGGATTGCCCGCAAAATACCCCGAACTGGAACTTTTTGATTACATTGTCATGCCCAACCACTTCCATGCGCTTCTGCGCATACTTTGGCGCGCCACGAACCGCGAACACCACCTGGGCTTTCTGATGAGCAGATTCAAGGGCGGCACCTCCTTCATTTACGGCAAGATGTGCCGCGAAGGCTCCCTCGTTGGGGTTGGTTCCTCCCTTTGGCAACGCGACTACTGGGACGACCTTATTACAAGCGACGAGGAATTCGCAGGGTGGCAGAAGTATATCCGCGAAAATCCCGCGAACTGGTCTAGGGACCGCTATGGTGCCTGCACGTCTTACATGTTTGGCGAACCAGAACTGCTGAATGCGCCGCGCATCGCTTTTGTCGCGAGCCAGGGCTTTTTGGCAAGCAACCTGCGGCCAAGGAAAATTTACGGGGCGGCTAAAGCCGCCCCCTCCGAGAAAATTGCCGCCCCCTCCTCGGAGGGGCCGGCTTCAGCCGGCCCGCTTACCGGCCCGCTTACCGGCCTGTCATCGGTTTTAATTTCAACATTCACTTCCGCGCAAGAGCGCGAGGCGCTTCGGCGCGCGTTGTCCAAGGGCAAGCGTGTCATTGCGGTTTACCCGCAGGGAATACCGCCCGAAAACGAGCTTTTGCCTGCATTGCTTGCGGCGGTGCGTGCTGGCAGCGCCCTTTTGCTTTCGCCGCAGCCACCAGGTTCGCGCCTGAATAAGAAAATCGCCACCTGGTGCAATGAATACGTATTGCGCAATGCCGAAGAAATATGGGTCGGGGACATCTCGCCCAATGGCATGCTTGCGGCGATGTTGCGGGGCTTACGGGGTTAACGGGGCTTTTCCCGCCTGTTACTTGCGGTTTTCTCACGCGCGTGTATATTATGCGCGATAATAATGTACGCGTACGCGCGTGTGTGAAACAAATAACGCAAGGGGAAACTAATGGCAGACGAAGAAAACAACGCCTTGGGCGAGAACGAGGAAGTTCTTGCAGGAGAGACCAAGGTTCCAGTGCTGGAAAGCCTGGATGCGCAGAACGAGAGTGAAATCAAGGTGCTGAAGGGGCTGGAGGCAGTGCGGCTCCGCCCTGGCATGTACATTGGCGACGCCAATGTGAAGGGCCTGCACCAGCTGGTATATGAGGTGGTGGACAATTCCATTGACGAGGCACTGGCGGGATACTGCCAGAACATCGACGTCATAATCGGGATTGACAATTCCATCACGGTCACAGACGATGGCCGCGGCATACCCGTGGCAATGCATCCCACGGAGCACAAGCCACAATGTGAAGTGGCACTGACAATGCTGCACGCTGGCGGCAAATTCGACAAGGACGTGTACAAGTTCTCTGGCGGCCTGCATGGCGTGGGCGTCTCCTGCGTGAACGCGCTGTCCATCTGGCTGACATTGACCATCGAGAGGGAAGGCAAGAAATACAGGATGCGCTTCTCACGGGGCAAGACCACGGACCAGTTGCAGGAACTGGGGCCAGCGGAGGGCAGGGGCACCACAGTCCAGTTCCTTCCAGACCCAGACATATTCGAGGTCCTTACCTACAACTACGACATACTTTCCAAGCGCCTCCGCGAACTGGCGTATCTTAACGCAGGAGTGCGCATTACATTGACGGATGTGCGCGGCACCGAGCCACGCAGCGAGACATTCCACTTCAAGGGCGGCGTCTCCGAATTCGTAAGCTACATCCATGACATGGACAAGTCGGACATGGGGGACAAGATGGAGCCTCCGCCGCCAGTCATTAACTTTGCTGGAGAAACCACCAACTTCCGTTCGGACGGAACTGGCGACTTCTGGTATGATGTGGCATTCCAGTACAACAACACCTACAAGGAAGTCATTTATTCATTCGTCAACGGCATCAACACCAAGGACGGCGGCACGCACCTGAACGGCTTCCTCACCGCATTCACAACCGCCATCAACAACTATGCCAAGAAGATGGAGGAAGAGGACGCGCTCAAGAAGGGCGGCAAGGTGGCGGTGGCCGCCAAGCAGGCCAAGAAGACCAAGGACAAGGAGGGCGAAAAGGAAGTGGATACGTCCGTCACGTCGGATGATGTGCGCAAGGGCCTTTGCGCCGTGGTGTCTGTGAAGGTGGAGAATCCACTGTTTGAGAGCCAGACGAAGACGCGCCTGAACAACCCAGAGGTGAACGGCCTGGTCAGGACCGCCACCACAAACGCCATAAAGAACTACTTTGAGGAGCATCCCAACGAGGCCCGCTGGATTATCGAGCATGTGCGGAAGGCGGCGGCTGCAAGGCGCGCCGCCAACGAGGCCATCAAGAAGACCATGAACCCCTCGGAATCCATAGCGCACCTGCTGGGCAAGCTGTCGGATTGTTCCTGCAAGGAGCCAGCCCAATGCGAGTTGTACATAGTCGAGGGTGATTCCGCAGGAGGTTCCGCCAAGAAGGGGCGTGAGAGCGCATACCAGGCGATTCTGCCCATACGAGGCAAACTGATCAATGCGGAGAAAGCCACCACGGAGAAACTGCTGCGCAACGAGGAAATCCGCACGCTCTGCACCGCAATCGGCGCGGGTGTCCAGTTCGGCGAGGGCAACGAGCAGGTAGATATATCCAAGGCGCGCTATCACCGCATCGTGATCATGACCGATGCGGATGTGGATGGTTCGCACATCAGGACGCTGGTTCTGACCTTCCTGTTCCGCCATTTGCGTCCTTTGGTGGAGGCTGGCTATGTGTATGTGGCGCGCCCGCCGCTGTTCAAAGTCACCAAGGGCAAGCATTCCGAATTCGTTGAAACTGAAGACGACATGAGCATAAAACTCACCAACTTCGGTATGCAGAACTTGGCGATGCGCCTGGTGGGGCAGGACAGTCTGCCGCCTGACCAGGTGTCAATGCTGATACAGACCATACGGGACTGCCTGCGTTTCTGCGACATAAACTTGCCCCGCTATGGAATACGCGCATTGGATTTCCTGAAGTTGCGTGAAGAGCGCGGCACATTCCCGTCCTACATGGTGGAGACACGCGAAAACGGCGTGCTTTCCACAAGTTATGCCTGGAGCAAGGCGGAGGCGGAGCAGCAGGTCGCAGCGGCCAATGAGCGCAAGAATGCGGCCAATGCCATGGCACCTGAAACCGAGAATGCCGAGGAAGAGGGTGAAACGGAGGAAGCGCCTGTCACTGACGATGTGGCTAAGGAAGCCGTTGCCCAGTATGACGAGGACGGCAACCTGATTTCCAATGAGGAGCCCCAGGTGTTGCGCTTTGCGGAGGACAACCACTGGACTTATCTGCCAGAGGCAGTCGCTCTGGAGGGACTGGCGCAGAGATTGGCGGACAATGGTCTGGCAATTTCACAACTGTACGAAAACGATGCGCCTGTCGTGGAGTTGGTGGACACCAAGAATGACACCGTGATGCCAGTGAATACACTGAATGCCTTGTGCGACGCAATTACTGACAGGGGCAGGAAAGGGCTTACCATCCAGAGGTACAAGGGACTTGGTGAAATGAGTTCCGAGGAACTCTGGGAGACCACAATGAATCCAGAAACACGCTGGATGATACAGGTCACCGTGGAAGACGCGGCAGCGGCTGACGAGACATTCAGCATGCTGATGGGCGATGATGTGGTTGTAAGGCGCAACTTCATTGAGGAAAATGCGGACCGCATTCTCAACCCCGACATCTAAGGCTAAGGAGCACATAAAATGGCAGACAATAAGACAGTAAAATCAACCATAGGGATTGAGGAATGGGCCGCCTTCAAGAGGAATGACATTCCAACCGAAGTTAATGGCCTGATGCGGAACGCATACCTGCAATATTCGGTTTCGGCCAATATCGGGCGTGCCATTCCAGATGTGAGGGATGGATTGAAGCCAGGCGCCAGGCGCATTCTGTACGCCATGCTGAAGGGCGGCTGGGGTTCCAGCGGCGGCACCAACAAGTGCGCCAAGGTGGTAGGTCTGGTCATCGGTAACTACCATCCCCATGGCGATACGGCAGTATATTACACAATGGTGCGCATGGCGCAGGACTTTTCCATGCGCGTGCCGTTGATTTACGGCCACGGCAACTTCGGTTCCATGGACGGCGACCCCGCCGCCGCATACAGGTACACCGAATGCAAGATGGAAAAAAGCGCGGAGGCGCTTCTGGCGGATTTGGACAAGGACACCGTCGATATGCGGGACACCTTTGATGCCAA
>JAFYGL010000375.1 GCA_017543165.1 Victivallales bacterium
CAAGCTGTCGTACCAGGTGAAGGAAAAGCTGCCGATGGACGAGGCCACATTGGATAAATTCCGCGCACTGGAGACACGCCTCCGCCAGGAATATGTGGCCTGCCAGGAAGAGGCCCGCAAACTGCTGAAGGAAAACAAGACGGACGAGGCAAAGAAAATGCTTGATGAAAACGTGGCGAAGCAGTCCGATGCATTGATGCAGCTGTTCAAGGAAATACTTGCGCCATTTGAAGTCAAGGACGCCGCCGAATAAACATAAGGCCACTGAAAAAGGGGGTGAAAAGAATGATACATTCCAAGGAATGTTCTCGTCTCCTGCTTGCAATGCTGCTAATGCTAGGGCATATAGTTGCATTGGCTGAAACACCCCCTCCTTCAAAGAAAAACCAAGCCGCGACTGGCAAAGAAAACCCCGTTCAAGACAAACAGACGACAATACAATCCTCACCGCTAAAAATCGGCTGGGCCATCCGCAGTGTTTCGTCTGACTTGCCTGTGTCCATGCCCGGTCATTTTGATTTCAGGATATCCAAGGGTCTGGCGGACGCCTTGTATGTGACTGCGTTGACCATAGAAAATGGTCAGGACGCCGTGGTCTGGCTGTCCTGCGACCATGTTCATCTTGTGGCCCGCCATGTCACTCAAATCAAAAAGCGCATACTGAAGATTTCCCCAGCCTTTCCAGTAAACAAACTGATCATCAACTCCACGCACACCCACACAGGCGGGGCGCTTTTATCCCCTGGCAGGCATGGCGTTCCAGAGGACACGCCTTTTGATGAAAAAGGGGAATACGCCACCCTCTTCATCAATGCCGCAGCCGAGGCAATTACGGAATCGTGGCAAAAACGACTGCCTGGCCAAGTCGCCTGGGGATATGGCTTCGTGGTGGCTGGTTTCAGTCGCCGCACCGTCTATCAGGATGATTTGTCATTGAGACCGCATTTTCAAGGCCCATGGCGGGGCGTCTTTCTTGGACACGCCACAATGAGCGGCCCCAATGATGAGAAATTCAGCCATTACGAGGCTGGAATGGACCCTATTGCCAATTTCCTTTTCACATATTCGGAAGAGGGGAAATTGACAGGCGCAATCATCAATCTATCCACGACCGCTCAATGCGGCTCACCTGACAGCCTTCGTCTTTCCGCGGATTTCTGGCATGAGACAAGACTTGCATTTAAAAAGAAATACGGCGACATTTTCATTTTGCCGCAATGCGCGGCGGCAGGAGACATCATTCCCAGGCAACAGCACTACCGCAAGGCAATGGCACGGCGCCTGCGCCTGAAATTCGGGGAACAATCCTCGGAGCACACCATTCAATTCAGGCTAGACATGGCGGAGCGAATCATGACTGCCTTTGATGAAGTGGAGGCGTGGGCCAGCAAAGAGAAGCACAGCAGCCTGCCCATGGCGCACATAACCATCAAGCCTCGCCTGGAACGAGCAATCCCGCCACCGCAAATCATTGAACTGGCGCAGAAATACCTGCCAGAATTGGAAAAGCAGGCGGCCGACCCAAAAAACGCAAACGAATCACTTGCAAAACGCTCTTCACGGCGCACGAAAATTGCAAAATACAAACGCGTGATCAATGCGACTGAAGCCGTGGCAAAGGAACCTACTTATGAAGCGGAACTGCACATTGTGCGCCTGGGTGAAATCGCGTTCGCCAGCAATCCATTCGAACTATTCATCGACTATATGCACAGGATACAGCGCCTAAGTCCCTTTGAGCAGACTTTCATAGTTCAATTGGCGATGATGGGCGGCAAGGCCAGCGGCTATCTGCCTACGCAGCGCGCGGAGGACAATCTCGGCTACAGCGCGGAGCCATGCAGCCATTCCATTTCGCCTAAAGGCGGGCAAAGACTGGTTGATGAGACCGTGAAGGCACTGAAGTCGATGTACTCTGCCCAATAGTGGACAGTTCTATGCGCGGCCATTGGCCGCGCATCAGGATGTAGGTAGAACTATATGCGGGCATACGCGAATGTTTCCGCACAACTGGGCGTCCAAATTTGCTAGAACATTGTTGCTTGCCTGCATATTGAGCTACCTACATCCTGACGCGCGGACCGTGTCCGCGCAATGGACGTGGCTTTTCACGAACACTAGATTGTACTATTATTTAATAGCATTATACTATGCAGATTTCAGTTTATTAACATCTGCATTAAGGAGCGACAACATGAAATTGAATTACGGCGAATACCTGGAAAAAGTCCGCGGTTGCTGGGCTGGCAAGAACATTGGCGGCACCTTGGGCGCACCGATGGAAGGCAAGATGCAAATGCACGACATCAGTTTCTACACCCAGGAGCTGAATGGCGTGCCCGCGCCCAATGACGACCTGGATTTGCAGCTCATCTGGCTGGCGGCGGTGGAAATCAACGGGCTGGACCAGATTACGCCGCACCTTCTTGGCGAATACTGGCACCAGAGCATCATCGCGCCATGCAGCGAATACACAGTATGCAAGCTGAACGTGGCAAACGGCATCATGCCGCCTCTGTCGGGTGCAGTCAACAACGACACCTACAAGTACAGCAACGGCGCATGGATACGCAGCGAGATATGGGCATGCCTCTGCCCTGGCGCACCAGACCAGGCAATCAAATACGCGTACATCGACAGCTGCGCGGACCATTGCGAAGAAGGCATCTGGGCGGAAATGTTCACCGCCGCGCTGGAATCCGCCGCCTTCGTGGAGGACAATCCACGCAGGCTGATACAGATTGCGCTGTCCAAGGTGCCCGCCTCGTCGGAGCTGGC
>JAFYGL010000376.1 GCA_017543165.1 Victivallales bacterium
ACCTAGACACCTAGTTTTGCAACAGCCCCTTGAATGTGGCTTATTCCTGGTAGGAGCCGCGCAAATGGCGTATCACAAGTCTTTGCTCCACTTCTGCCAGCGACATTTTCTCGTTTATGGCAATCTTGAGGTCGCGGGGTGCATCTGGCAGCAGCGTGAAACTGTTGTCGGAGAACACAGCGCGGCTCCCTTTGATTTCCGCAAAAACGTAGAATGCAGGCACATCTGTTGACAATTCCAGATGAAGTTCGCCATTGGCATCGCAATACAGCCTGCGGCGGATGTCTGGCGTCTGGAAGTTGTATGCCTTGTATTTTGAGAAGAAGCACTCGTTTCTGAAGTCAATCTTCTGCCCCTTGCACTCGCCAGCGAACTCAAGACAAATGAAATCCTCAGCGGGTGCCTGCGTTAATTCAGCGATGGGCAGCGTCTCAACCACGCCACCTGAAAACGCGGGCATTTCAGCGGCAATTGTTCTTTCCTGGCGCTTCGTGCCATTGACATCATACACGCATAGTTTCACATTTCCCTTTACAACACCGTCCATGTCATTGGCCATGCGCAGTTCAATGGCATCTGGCGTCTTGCGTATCGCAGTCACCATTACAGGCGCATAGAAGCGCTTTGCGTGATAGTGCAACTGCTTCCAGTTGCGGAAGTAGTCCAGGCTGGCCCAAGAGGCCACGGGCCAGTTGTCATTGAGTTGCCAGTAAATCGTGCCCATGCAGACTGGACGCAGCGTGCGCCAATACTCCACGCCTGTCTTGATGGCAACTGCCTGCTGCACCTGGCTCAGGTAGATGAAATCCTCAAAGGTGGCAGGGAAGCGGAAATAGCGGGTGAACATCTCCACTATCTTGGAATTGCCGCCAGTATTGCGCTGGTGATGCTCCATCAAAGGCGAGGTCACGTTGCGCTGCCTGCCCTGGGTGTAAATATCCACTGTGTTCTGGGATGGGAAGGACTGGTAGCCGAATTCTGAGCAGAAGCGCGGCGTTATGTTGTAGTACGCCTCCATATCCGCACCAGAATGCCAGACTTTCCAGAAATGCATGTCGCCCTTGCTGTCATCATCCCATCCGCTGGCATCGTACAGGCTGTTGCAGGGACTTGTGGGCCAGAATGCCCTGGTATTGTCCGCCGCCTTGACTGCCCTGCCCACCGCCTGGTTGAAGCGGTCGTAGTTCATTATCAGGGGCAGATCCTTCTGCCCAGCCCATTGCAGGAAACCGCCGCACTCGTTGTCCCCGCACCACAGCGCAATGCAGGCGTGGTCACGCAGGCGCTTTACCTGGTAGTTCAACTCCGCGCGGACCAAATCCAGAAAATCATCATCTGACGGATACTGCGCACAGGCAAACATGCAGTCATGCCACAGCAGAATGCCCTTTTCATCGCAGATATCATAGAAATCCTCGTTTTCATAAAGACCTCCGCCCCAAACGCGCAGGACGTTCATATTGGCGGCAACCACATCCGAGAGCAAGGCCTCGTAGAGCTGGCGGGTATAATTCTGCGGGCGGGCGTCCATTGGAATCCAGTCCGCGCCCTTGGCGAACACGGGAACTCCATTTACCTGGAAATACAGGCATATTCCATGCTCGTCCTCATGGCTTATGGTCTTCAAATCACGCAGGCCTATCTTCTTCTGGACAGAGCAGGCATCCGCCACCACAGACAATTCATACAGAGGCTGTTCTCCATAGCCCACGGGATACCATAGCCTGGGATTCTTCACCGTGAATGTGGACTTGACAAAATTAAGCCCAGCATGCAACTTGGCGGGCACAATCTTCTCCACGCCATCAAATGCAAACGCCACATCCTGCGTGCCCTCAAAGTCCGCTTCTATTTCCGCAGTGACATACAGTGTGCATTCCCCCTTCGTGTGGGCTTGTTCTGTATAGATGTGTTCAATGCGGATGCCGTTGGAGCCATCAAGATAGATTTCGCCATAGATGCCGCTTACGGGAATGCAAGGACCCCAATCCCAGCCGCCCTGGCACTGTATCTTGCGGGCAAAGTTGTTGTTGGGCATTTTGCGCCAGTAGCTTTTCTTGTTGCCGATGTCAAGCCTCTGCTTAGCAGCAATCTCTGACGTATATTTCTCCACAGCCGTTATCACTACTTCAATCTCGTTGCGCCCTTCCCTGAGGAAGTCCTTCACATCCTGCCTAATGCGGCAGAACATATTGCGGCTATTGACCACGCTGTGCCCGTTGATTTTGATTTCGCCTACAGTGTCCAGCGAATCCACATTCAGCCAAATGCGCTTCTGCTTCAGGAACGCTGCGTCAACTTCAAACAGCCGTGTCCATGTCCAGTCATAATCCCGCACCCACTGTATGTCGTCTTCCTGCTGCGCAATGTATGGGTCTGCGGCAAGCCCCGCCTCAATCAAGGCAGAGCAGTTCTCACCAGGTATCTGCGCAGGTATGGGCTGGAAACCATCCTTGCCACAAGTTAAACTCCAAGTTCCAGAAAGGTCAATTCTTGACATCGCAATACTCCTATGTTTGGGTAAAAACGACATTCGTTGGCATGAAAAACACACTTTTCCGCATATATTGCGTAAAGAATAAGCAGTTTTCATTTTTTTGCCAGCCTCCAAATGCCCAAATCCTTATTCCGCATTAATTTCTGGGCCCAAGAAATCTGTCACCATTTAGATGTATCAAATGGTCAGGATTGTCAGCAAGCCAGACTTCAGTGTCCCATGCAAGTGCGTCAATGAATCTTTTATATGTGCTGACATCAAGGAAAGCAGTGACAAATATCTTGCCTGAAGTCACATTTTTAGTCATTTCCTCTATTTCCAGAAGTCGTTTGGGATTCATAGGCCCCACAGAAGTCACAGCCTCCACAAAATAAAGCCAGTTCTTTTCTTCAGAATAGAGTACGACATCTGGCATTTTGTCATGCAATGTGATTTCAAAGCCAAGTTCCTGCAACTTCTCAACATTTTTAATAAGCGCCTTCTCTATGGTATCGCCCACATATAGGCATTCTGCACCTGGTGCAAACCTAGGGGCAAAGTCCTCTATGATTGCCTTTTGCAGTTCGTTGTGTTTTCCCGTTGAAAATGTAAAATCAAGATTGTTGATTTTAACTGGGATGAGTGTCATGCGTCTTTTACTCGCATAAACATCAATCAATTTCGGGTGATTGATGTTGAAATGCCTCATTCTTACCTCCCACTCCAGAGAAGAAATAGACTGGATAATACTCAAGGTCTCAGCCGTCAATCTATACTTGTAGTTGGGGCTGTTTGTCGCCATTCCATTGTCTTCTATAAGAGCAGCAGTCCTAAAGTGGTGCATAGCCTGCTTGCGAAATGTCTCACGACTGTTCTCTGCATAAGTCGTGCCATAATGTGCATTGCAGAAGGCAATTATATCATGTATGCGAAGCCAATGGTTTGTGGCTGAACTCCAAGGCATATTCTCGGTGAGGCCAGCCATAGCCAACAAAGCACGACAGCATATATCAGCAAGTTGCTCTTTTGGCATCCCGATATTCTCTAAAAAATTTCTGATTTCTTCAATTTTACCCATAAGCCACCTCCGAGAGAATGCGGTCACACGCCTGGGTTGTAAGTTCTCCAGTTTCAAGCATTCTATTGCCTATTTTCCTAATGATGTCCACAGGCGGTACTGGTATCGAATTTACTTCAGTGCTGTTGACCTGGGTGCTGCCATTCAGAATGCGATAGTATTTGTCAAACAGAGTTGAATTCAGCAAGGCAAAAATCCCGTATGCAGAAGGCAGGTCCATATTTGTCCCGTCAGTCAAATCAACATAATTGATCTTGTTCTGCGTTCCAATGAAATCATAATCGGGAAAATCCTCGGCTATATAGATGCCGCATTGCAGACGGCGTGCCTCTTCCTTTGCTGTAAAACGTTTGCAGAACACATAATTCTTGTTTCTTTGAATAAGACCTGGCTTGGCATCAACAATCCAGTCATAGTCCTTTCCCGATGGGTTGTGGTTTACTCTGCCATTGCGTATGTGCTGGCTATAGAAAAGCGGGACTATATGCTCGCCTGGTTGCTTTCTCAGTTCATTCCACTGGCGGAAATCCACAACTATTCCAGTTCGCATCCTGAAACCCTCGTCTGGCAAGGTAGTGCCATACGAATGGATTTTACTTATGACCTCCATTTCATCATTGCTTGTCGGCAGGAAAACATACACATCCTTCCCCGCAACAACTGAAGTGTATGGAACATTAAGGGAAGTCATTTCCTTGAAATCCACACTGCTTTGACTTGTGGTGACTAGCACATTTTCAGGAGTATCAGATGTTTTTCGGATCTTGATAATCATGGTTTCCTGCAAGACTTCCTCTTCACGAAACACCTTGTTCCTGCTTGCGAACAAATGTATGTGCATGGCTCTTCCTTGAGACAACAGATATTTTCTGAATTCCAGAAAATACAATCCAGATGTCCAGCTGCGTGGTATTATATAGACCATTTCACCGCCCTGCCTCAAATTGAAAAGGGACATAGAGGCAAAAAGAAAGTACAAGTTTGGCGCCCCGTGAACTATGCCTGGCATGGCCAATGCAGAGGCATCGTTCCTCACCAACCGCAAATATGGTGGATTCGCAATTATCAAATCGTATTTTGGTGGTTTATTTGAGGCAAGAATATCTTCACGAAAATCACTTTGCTGAGAAAGGATGTAATCTTCTGACAAAAGTTCATACTCCAGTGGAATAGAGGAATTTGCTTTAATCAATTCCAGATTTTCCTTAAGGAGCGCCTTGATGTCCTTGTCTGTTTCATAACATGTCAAGTGGATTGATTTGACAGAACCAAACTCATTCAAACGCTCAACAAGCGCAGCGGAAAGCATTCCACTTCCCGCGCCAGGATCAAGTATTCTTATGCAATCAGGGACAAGGGACAAGTCAAACATACCAGCCATGAATCTGGCGGTTTCAAGAGAAGTGAAGAACTGCCCCTTGTTCTTGCGTAAACTCTTGGGCATGCTTTCCAAAAAAATCTTTGTTCTCTCTGCCACAAGAGCCAATAGTTCTTTACTCATTTGCCATTATCCTGTATAATTCTATCTTGTTTCTTGATGATGCATAATATTAAGAGCACCTCAAGTACAAGTCATATTTTATCTCTTGTTGCCCGTTTTTTCAAGACAGAATGTAAAAATATAAATGCGCCTCCGCGTTTAGAACGCGCCCTTGCCGCCGATTACCGCGAATATGGTCCTGAACAGAATCCACGCATCCAGGCTGGCGCATTTATGCCTGGCGTAATAGACATCCATTGCCACTCTGCGGCGGTATGTGGTCAGGTTGCGTCCAGAGACCTGCCAGAGCCCTGTCATGCCTGGCTTTACGCTGAAGAGCGTTTCCGCCCTGCTGCCATACAACGGGACTTCCTCCTCAATTATCGGGCGCGGTCCAACCAGGGCCATTTCACCGCGGATTACATTCAACAGCTGCGGCAGTTCGTCCAGGCTGAAACGCCTCAGGAAATTGCCCCAGGCACAGCAGCGCGGATCATTGTAAAGTTTATGCTTCTGCCGCCACTGCCGCCTGCAGTCGGGATGCTGTTCAAGATATGCCTCAAAACGCTCCTGGCTCCAATGTTCCATGGACGTGTATTTGAAGATTTTGAATGGCCTGCCTAGATGGCCCAGCCTGGTGGAAGTAAAAATGAAGTGCCTGCCAAAGCAAACAAAGGATATCGCCGCTATCAAAAGCATCAGCGGCAGAAGCAAAACAAAAAGCAATAATCCCAGCAGTCTATCAGTCATACGCTGCGATATACATCGTCGATTTTCGCCAGAAAGTCATCGGGGGCTTGCACTGGAAGCAGGCAGCCATTGCGCATGGGAAGCACATAGTCCACATACTTGGCGCAGGCCTGCACGTCATGGGACACCATGAGAATGGCAATGCCCATGTCCTTGGCCAGTCTCCGCAACAGCGAGGCAATCTCTAGTTTCTGCACTGGATCCAGGGAGGCAGTGGGCTCGTCCAGCAGCATCAGGCGGGGCTCCTGCGCCAAGGCGGAGGCCACCAGCACCTTCTGCAATTCGCCGCCGCTCAATGTGGTCAAATGCCGTTCCAGCAAGTCCACAATGCCCAGTGTTTCCGCAGCCTTGAGAATGGGCGCCTCGTCATTGTCCTGCCAGGCGTATCTGCATATCCTCATGAAATGCCGCACGGAGAAGTCTGGCAGGCTGTCCAGCCTCTGTGGCAGATATGCAATGGCCTTTGCGCGTTGCATACCGTCCATGCCACGGATACTGCCTTCCGGGAACAGGATATCACCTTTCCAGTCGCTTTCCAGAAGTGCAATGCATTTCAGAAGCGTGGTCTTTCCCGCGCCATTGCTGCCCGCCAGCAACACAAAGTCCCCGCCAGAAAGTTCAAACGACACATCGGACAACAGCCTCTTGCCATGAACCTCAAACGACAATCTTTCTACATTTAACAATGGCATCAACTGGAAATGGAGCAGCCTTCGGGTAGGCCAAGTTCCAATAGGCGTGCGCCTAGTTCATCGGGTATTGTAATCTTGCGGAAATCGTAGTCGCAGTGCTGGAATGCCAGTTTGAGCGCAGGCGGCACAGGAAGGAGGCCAGGTATGCGTTCAGGCCATTCCACCAGGGTGATGGCATTGGGCGCAAACAGGAAATCCTCAATGCCGAAGGCAAGAGCCGCTTCCTCGCCGTCAATGCGGTACATGTCCAGATGATAGAACATGTTGCCCTTGGGCAGCCTGTATTCCTGGACCACAGTGAATGTGGGGCTGGTGACGGGCTCGGTTATGCCCAGGCCGCGTGCAATGCCGCGGCTTATGACGGTTTTGCCCGCGCCCAGTTCACCGCACAAGAGCAAAGTCTGCCCGAATGAAAGCAGCGAGGCAATCCTCATGCCAAGGGCAAGCGTCGCCTCCTCGCCATTTGTGCTGATAATCATTGCCGCCTATCTCCCTCCAACTTTGAAACCAGGCCATTCT
>JAFYGL010000377.1 GCA_017543165.1 Victivallales bacterium
ACCTGCCTTGTATGAGCTTATGCGTCCGCAGAGGCGTCCCTTTGGGAACAGTGACAATGCCGCCACCAGGTCCAGGCAGGCACGGTGCCAGGCGGCCTCCAGTGACTTGCCGTTGTGGAGCAAGGCTGGTTCATTCACGTATTTGCGTTTTCCAGCGACTAGGATGTTGTCCTTTGTGTAGCCGAGATTGCGAATATCGGCGAACAGTTTGCCGATTGTCATTGCGTAGAGCATCTCATGGCGAGGACAGTTAGTCCTGGCGTGTGCGCCGTATGCGAACGTTGTCGGGCAAAGTTCGAACTGGATGCGCTGTTTTCCGATGGCATGTGGGAAGTCTATTGCCACATCAAGGTGCAGCCTGCGATCATCGCCTGGTTCGAACACAAGGAACGAGCCATTGTCAGCCACAAGAGAGACAGTTTCCTTCACGGTGAAATACCGTGCCTTTCGGGACGTATCCTCCTGTATTCCCGCGTTCTGGATGGCCTCGACTATGGGCATGCTTCCCACATCGAAAAGCGGTGGGTCGCCGCTTTCAATGGAGACCATCATGTTGTCCACGCCTAGTCCAAGGCGCTGTGCGATGATATGCTCTGCCATTCGCACATAGTTGTGCTCGTTGCCGCAGCGCAGGACTATGCTTCTCTGCGCGGTCCACACATTCTCAGGTGCCACCCTTATTGGCAATTGCTCTGGCAAATCGCATCTGTTGAAGGCCCATCCGTCCTGTGCAGGAGCAAAATGCAAGGTACGCGGCACGCCCTTGCTGTATGTGCCAGGGCCAGTCACGGAGAATGCCTTTGCTATGGTAGTCTCGTATTGCGAAGGCTTCCAATCAGCAGGTGCATTGAAGATCTGGTCAACTTCCTGCGCTTCCAGTTTCTTCAGGTTCTGCTGCAGCAAATCCCTGCTGCCTGCCAAAATCTTGAAATCAGTATCCATAATTAATGTGGGCGCCGATAGCGGCGCCCACTCAAGTTGGCTTGTGGTATGCGGGACGCCGAAGCGGCGCCCACTCGAGTTGCATTAGTCTATCTTGACTTCCTTGCCGCCCTTTGCAGCGGAACGGTAGATGCCGTCCAAAATCTTCTGCACGGCGAGGCCTTCTTCTCCTGGAGATTCCAGAGGCGTGCCATTCAGCACGGCATCTGCAAAGTTCTGGAGTTTCTTCACGAAGAGTTCTGTGAAATCGGCAGGCGGGAAGTATGTTCCCTTCGCATTGATCATGGCGCCAGCATGGTCAGTGTAGAATTCGCCTTCAGACCAGTTGTAGCCACCCTTGGTGCCCATCACAGTGAAGTTCATGACGCTTTCTGGGATATGCGCGCAGAAGGATGATTCAATCTGCATAATTGCGCCGTTGTCAAAGCGAATATGGCCGATTGCCAGGTCTTCAACTGTAAGTGTCTTCCAGTCCCAGTTTGGCCATTGGCTCCAGACATTCGAGGGCTTGTTGCCCATGTAGGTCCAGATATTGCCCGTCGCGGCAACTGGCTTGGGTTCGCCCATGCAATAGTGTGCGCATTCGATGATATGCACACCGATGTCGATGAGCGGGCCGCCGCCCTGCAAGTCCTTCTGGCCGAACACGCCCCAGTTTGGCACGCCGCGACGGCGCAGGGCCTGGCACTTGACAAACATGATGTCGCCAATGTCACCTGCTTCGCGGAGCTGCTTCAGGAACTGGCTCTTGGGGTTGTACCTCTGCTGGAAACCTGCGCAGAGCAACTTCTTGTTCTTCTTCGCTGCCTCTATCATGGCGACGCATTCTGCGGGATTCATTGCCATGGGCTTTTCCACGATTACATGGCATCCTGCGTTCAGCGCCGCGATTGTGGCGGGAGCATGGACGCCATTCGGCGTGCACACGTCCACCACATCTGGCTTGACAGCCTTCAGCATGTCGTCCCACTTTTCATAGACTTTCTGAATGCCATGCTTTGTTTTCATGACTTCCAGCCTTTCGGGGTCTATGTCGCAGCCTGCCACGATTTCCAGTTCAGGGATTTTTGCGATTGCCGCGATATGTGTCTGACAGATGCCGCCGCATCCTATGAATGCAAGGCGCAGCCTTTTCTTCACAGTCTTCTTCTTTTCTGTTGCGAAAGATTCAGTTCCGATTGATTTGTCCGCCATTTTTGTTTACTCCCTTTGTGTTACACCTTTCGTTATATTTGGAACATCATTGTAAAGAAACCATGGATATATTAAATGCAAGTCATGATTTTGCAAATCAATGCAGGAACTTTACGAGGGACATCACCATATCCGCCTGTGCCAGCGTGATTTCCTGGGCATAGCGAAGTGCATTCATCCAAGTGCGTGAGAACACCAGGATTGCAATCAGAATCTGGAGCATATTGCCAGCGAATATTATTGCCCATGAAAGGAATGGGCCATATATCTGCAAATCGGTCTGCTGCAATCTGAGTGCCTGCGCCGTGAGTATGACATGGTATGCATAGCCCAATGCGGAAAGTGCGGCAAATGAATAGTCCATCCATGGGTTGCTGTAGAAAAAGGAGGCTATTGCATATATCAGCACTGCCACAAACGAATAGAAGGGAATGATGTAGGGTGCAAGCACAATCCAGACATTGCTGTCAACCACCTCGACCGAGCCGTATGTCTTGTGGAGTTTGATTTTGCCAGTCTTCTTCAGGAAAAGTTTCGCCGTGAAAAAATGCGTCATCTCATGGCCGAACACGTATGCGAATACAAGGCGCCACTTGTGGAACAGAAACAGTCCCACGACAATGGACTGGCCGAGAATATCGGAATTTCGGAATGCGTATTTGATGCTGGCCTCGGCCAGACCCGGAAGAATCATATCGAATGGCATTGTTCATCTCTCTGAAGTTTCATTTTCAAGATTTCTCTCAATTAGATGCTAATCTAATTAGATGGTAATCTAATGC